>JAITQY010000163.1 GCA_031288675.1 Oscillospiraceae bacterium
TGGCGGCGGGTATTCTCTGGCGTTCCTCCGCGCTGTTGTCAGAGGCTGCGGACAACGCCGCCGACGCCTTTATGAGTATTGTCTCCGCTTTAGGCGTTCGCGCCGCGGCAAAGCCTGCGGATGCTGAACACCGCTACGGTCACGAACGTATGGAGTGCGTTTTTACTCTCGTTGTCGCCGGAATAATGGCTGTCGCGGGCTGCGGTGTCGCCCTGCGCGCGATCTCCGGACTAATGTACGCCGGCAGTGCGGAACTCGCCGCCCCGGATTTTCCGGCAATGCTCGTTGCGGTATTCGCCGCCGGAGTAAAAGTCATAATGTGGCGGCGTACAAAAGCCGCCGCGAAAAAGTTTGACAGCACCGCGCTTCACGCCTCCGCTCTTAACTACCGTAACGATATATTCGCCGGACTGTGTTCCTTTGCCGGAATACTCGGCGCAAAACTTGGATTGCCCGCTCTTGACCCTCTCATCGGATTAGGCATAGCCGGACTGGTTCTGAAATCTACTGCGGACGTATTCCTCGACGCTTCACGCCGCCTTACAGACCAATCGGCGGACGAAGAAACGGTTGAGCAAATTCGCGCCGTGATTACCTCAACAAACGGCGTAATTAGGCTTGACGACCTTAAAACCCGCGTTTTTAACTCACGCATTTACGCCGACGTTGAAATCGCGGCGGACAGCAGTTTGTCCCTTACAGACGCTCACCTGATTGCCGAAAGCGTTCACGACCGCTTGGAAACGCAGTTTCCGAAAATAAAACATTGTTCAGTCCACGTAAACCCTTCAGAAGAAATTTGAATTAACTCCGGCTGCCGTTACAGCAGTTTCTGCGCCCCTGTTCCTCAAAGCTCTGCATCTTGCGGAAGCGTGCTTTGTCCGTCCGAACGGTAATAATATTATGATTTTGTTACTGTATATTTATAGTTTACATAAAATCGGTTACAAATAATTACAACGCCGCCTTTTATATCGCAAATTTTGCTGTTTTGCCTATTGTACTTTTTGATGCAGGTAGTTATAATGATAATATTCAAATGAAAAAAATACCGAATACAGGCTTCAGCGCTTATATTATGTTAGGTTGTGTGGAATAAATGCAGAATTTTGTCAACAATACTAAAGCTGTGCGGTTGATTGCCGCTTTTTGCTTGTTTGCCCTTTTAATTGCCCTCGCTTCGGGGTGCAAAGTGTCACAAACTTTGCCGGCGGCGGAAAGCCCCGCCGCTCCGGATACTGCCGGTACGCTTACTCCGGAAACTCCGACCGCAGCTCCCGAACCTACTCCTGAGCCGACGCCCTCCCCTGAGCCGGAGCCTACTCCTACGCCCTATTTCTTTACGGACGGACACGGAAGTCCGGTTTACGGCTATAAATACGGTCTCCCCGTACCGGAAACGGACGCGGTTGACGCGGGGTATTTCACCGGCACGGCGTTTATCGGCGACAGCCTTACCGTCGGGCTTAGATTATACGGCGACTTGAAATCTGCGGACTTCCTTGCCGCAAAGTCCGTCACGGCTGTGAACATCTTCACAAAAGAGGTTATTAACAACGCGGAAAACTCCTATATCACCATTTTAGAGGCACTTAAACAAAAGACTTACAGCAAGGTCTATATTATGCTTGGCGTTAATGAGCTCGGCGCTAAACCGGAGGCTTTCAAAGCGGATTACGCTAAGGTTCTTGCCGCCATAGAAGAAGCTCAGCCGAACGCCGCGATTTACGTTCAGGCAATGATGCCGGTTACGGAATATGCCAAAACTTCCAACGGCGCTAATTTTAACAATGAGCGCATCACCGAACGCAATGCCGAACTTATCTCCCTTTGCAAAGAAAACGGCTACTTTTACATTGATACGTTCGCCGCTTTCGCGGACGAAACAGGCGCCCTTGCCGAAGCCGGCGCGGCTGACGGCGTTCATCTTAAACCTACCCAATATGCCGCGTGGGGCGAGTTCCTTAAATCACACACTTTGGAGGACTGCCAATGGTTAAAAGAAAGTTTATCCCCGGAGCAATAATTCTTATTGCGCTCATTATCGCTGCCGTTATGGTGGTATTTCTTACCTCCAAACGTCAGCAGAAGATTTCCGAGCTTACTCCGCCGGATCAATACATTGCCGCCGCACTGGCGGACGGAGCTTTCTCCGTGCCGCTGTACGCCGTTGACAAAGACATTGGTTTTATGCTGTACGGGCTGAACTCCGGTGACTACTCTTTTGCGGAGTTCTACCTCAGCGACGGCGCAACTGCGGAGGAGCTTACATATCTGACGGCTAAATCCGCGGAAGCCTATAACGCCGCTCTGCTTGCTGTCGAACGCCGCAGAAAAGAACAGATTGCCGAATGCACCGGTTATCTGCCTGCCGAAATCCCTAAGCTGGAAAACGCCGTTACTCAGCAAGCTCCAGCCGATTTAACCCTTTCGTTCGCTGTGGCAAACGACCGCGCCAAACTTCCGGCGTCGCTGTACGAATAAAAATCGGCTGATTACCGTTAACTATATAATCCTTCGCGGCAACCGGCAGGGATGAATATATTCATCCCTGCCGGTCACAAATTATTTACTATTACACGCAAATATTCTCTTGACAAATCAGAAATTTTGTGCTACAATACTTGTGTAATGATTAATGTCCCACGTTTCCTTCGTCCACTCTTGACTGTCGACTTCCGACTGCTGACTACATCGTTTTTCGTAGGGGCGAGCATTGCTCGCCCGCCGTACTCTCGTCCCCCGTAGGGCGCATCTCTCGTCCACTGTCTACTCCCGACTGCCGACTTTGGACTAACGACTACTTCGCTATATCATCAGCAGCGCGATAAGCGTCAAAAGAGCCTCCTCGTCACGGCGCTCTATCCACAGCAGCAACAGAACCGCCATCAGCAACAGATCGCCGTTACCTGATGAACTCACCGTTCTGACCGCCGGACGCGCTGCCGGCTGAGTTTCGGCAGCTTGTATATTCTGGCTTTCGCCGGAGGTCGGCGGTCCCTGCCGCGGAGGTTTTGGAACCCTGATGACCTCACCGTTGCCTTTATAGATGTTGTTATACTCCATATCGTAACCGCTCCGATAAATTGTGATGGCGCAAATTATTCACAAAAAGAATTTGAATCGTTAATATTTTTATGGCATAATAAGCTGTACTTTTTACTTGAATGGCTTTCGCCGTAATTCCAAGTCCTTAAATCCCCACAACTCCGCCGATTTTAGGCAGAATCTGCCGCGCGGAACGCAGCAGCTCCGCAAGCTCCAGCGCTTTGTTCAGACGCTGAACCTGTGCGCCTGACAAATACGTTGCGAGCGCGTTCAGCAGCGTATCAAAATTGCCGTCTCCGACCGCCTGCTGCTGCAACGAACCGCCTGAACTTCCAGCTCCTGCCGAACTATGCCCGCCTCCGGAACCGCCGGAATTTACCGCCGAACGCGTCAGCAAATTCGCAAGCTCCAACCCAAGGTCAAAATTCTCCTCATTCATTTGCTTTCACCCCCGTTAAATAAATATGCAGCCGGAAACTCAGTAATTACAGGATTTTTTACAGCGCGCCGCTCTATCCCAAAACTTTCTCACAACATTCTCAGAAAAGGACTTGACCGTATGGAAACTTTCAAAATCTCTAACCAAGCCGGAATCGCCGCTGAAATCTCAGCCACAGGCGCTTCCGTACTCTCCCTTACTCTTCCGGACAGTTCCGGAGGCTTCACCGATGTCGTGCTTGCACACCGCGAACAAGATAAATACCTCTCCAATCCTGACTGCTTCGGAAGTATCGTCGGGCGAAACGCCAACCGTATCCGCAGCGCGAAATTCTCCTTAGACGGCAAGACTTACCTCCTTGAGAAAAACGCGGGTAAACATAACATTCACGGAGGCTCGCGCGGCTTCACCGTCCGTGAATTCTCCTTGTTAAAAAAGACCGTAAACAGCGTTACTCTGCAAAATACAATTCCTGATATGGAAGACGGATTTCCCGGTACTGTCTTTCTCGCGGTTACATACACAATTACCGAACGCAATGCGCTCAGTATAGAGTACAACGCGCACAGCAGCCGTAAGACCATTCTCAACCTGACTAACCACACGTATTTCAACCTTTCCGGACACGCTTCCGGCAGCTTGGATACTCACCTGTTCAGGCTGAACTCCGGCTTCTATTTCCCCTCCGACTCTTCGCTTATCCCGACCGGCGAACTGCTCAGCGTTCACGGAACGCAGTTTGATTTCCGCAAATTCGCGCCTCTCACGGAGGCTCGATACGATAACTGCTTCGCTCTTAACGGGTCAGGATTTCGCAAAATTGCGGACGTCAGGGAGCAAACCTCCGGACGCTCTATGACCGTTTGCACCGATTTGCCGGCGGTTCAGTTGTACAACGCGTGCAACCTTATGCCTGGAACGCCGGGCAAAGACGGAGCCGTATATAACCCCGGATGCGGCTTCTGCTTAGAAACTCAGTATGTTCCCAACGCCGTCAATATGCCGTGGCTTGCTCAGCCTGTCGGAACAGATTTCGTAAGCAAAACCGTGTTTGAATTTAACATGCCCTGATATTCCCGCTCTTTTCTCCCCGTCATTGTGCGCCTTCCCGGCAATCTTCTCTCGTCCCCGTAGGGGCGAGCCCCGCTCGCCCACCGTTTCTTCCGTCCTAATTTCCCATTCTCAATTTGCAACTTGCAATTCCCTCGCGTCCCTCGTCCACTGCCTACTCACGACTGCCGACTATCTACTATCTCGCGTTTTCTCGTCTCCTACCTCCTAATACCTAACGCCTACCTCCTGTCCATGCACATCCGTTTCACCGAATTTACAAAATATACTTGAAATTTCAATCGGCGCGTGTTAAAATGAAAACAAATACAAAAGTCTCGAAAGGGGAATATCAACTATGGGTAAACTACAAGGTAAAGTCGCGCTTATCACCGGCGGAGGAAGCGGTATCGGTCAGTCCATCGCCAAACGCTACACTGAGGAGGGCGCCAAAGTCGTCATCACCGGACGCCGCGTGGAAGCGCTCAAAGGTACCGTTGACCTTTGTCCGGCGGGTACGTGCCTGCCTTTTGCCGGCGACGTTATGAAGCCGGAGGACTGCGAGGCTATGATAAAGGCTACTGTGGAGTTCGGCGGCAAAATTGACGTCCTTGTCAACAACGCCGGAATCGACAGCCCTGCCGGCGCGGTCGCTGATATGCCTATCGACGGATTCCGCAGGATTCTCGAAACCAACCTGTTCGGCTCCTTCTACACGATGCACTTCGCAATTCCGTACTTCATCAAGCAGGGCGGCGGCTCAATCGTCAATGTTGCAAGCCTTGCGGCTCTCCGCTGTCCGCCCGCTATGCCGGCGTACATCGCCAGCAAACACGGTATCGTAGGTCTAAGCCAGTCTGCGGCTAACGACTACGGCAAGTTCAACATCCGCGTCAACGTGATTTGCCCGGGCGCGACGGCTACGGCAATGTTAGAGAACAGCATGGCGTCTGTTGCGGAGGCACGCGGTACCGACATCAAGGGCGCTCTCGACTTTATGACACGCTACATGCCGCTTCGCCGCGCCGCCAGTCCGGATGAAATCGGCGGAGCCGCCGTATTCTTCGCAAGCGACGACAGCAGCTATATCACAGGCGCAGTCCTCCCGATAGAGGGCGGAGCGTGCGTGGTCGATCCGGCTGGTCCGGCTCTTGCCGATCTCGGTCAGGCTTGGGGCGGAGAAAAAGCGTAAGACTATAATATACCGCACATATGGGCGGGCATTGCCCGCCCTGCGTTCCCTTAGCAATTCCATTTGTCATCGCGGCTTCTCATCCCCGTAGGGGCGAGCACCGCTCATCCGCCGCATATCTCGTCTCCTAATTCCTACTACCTAACGCCTACCTCCTGCACGGGCATTTCTCCCATCCCAATTTTCAACTTGCAACTCCATCGTATCTCCCGTCCACTCACGACTGTTGACTATCCTGCTACCGACTAACTCTCGTCCACTGTCTACTCACGACTGTCGACTAACGACTATTAACTACCTACTATTTTTATGAAAAACATTCAAAAGACTATGTTCCGCGAATATGACGTTCGCGGACGGCTATCGGACGACGAGCTCAACCTTGAGAGCGTCTCGGCTATTGCTTCGGCGTTTGCGGTGTTCCTGAACCGCCGCGGTATCGGCAAAATCGTAGTCGGCTATGACAGCCGCGCCTGCAGCGAGAGCTTTTACGGCGCTGCGATTTCCTCGTTTACCGAATCCGGACTGAACGTTACCGGAATCGGGCTTGCTCTCTCTCCGGTTCTGTATTTCGCTCAGCATCACCTTAATATCAACGGCGCGATGATGATAACGGCAAGCCACAATCCAGACGGTTGGAGCGGCTTTAAGCTCGCTTATCAAAAGTCCCTGACGCTCTCTCCTGAGGACATCCAAGAGCTGTACGCTATTACAGTTTCCGGAGAAAAGCTTACGGCGGCAAAACCGGGTTCGGTGCGTTATCAGTCCGTGCGCGACGCGTATATTGACTATATTTGCAATCATATTCACCTCAACCCTGACCGTAAACTGCGTGTTGTTATTGATGCGGCTAACGGCGGCGCGGGCGTTTATGCTTACGAGCTTTTCCAGCGGCTTGGTTGTATGACCTTCCAGCTTAACTGCGATCCAGATACAACCTTCCCCCGTTACTTTCCTAACCCCAGTATCACGGAGGCTCAAACACTGCTGAAAAAGACCGTTCTTCATCCTTATATCCGCGCGGATGTCGGACTTAGCTTTGACGGCGACGGTGACAGAATCGGAGTACTCGACGAAAACGGCGAAAATATTTGGGCTGACAGGCTTATGATGCTTATTGCCAAACCGCTTTTACAAAGACAACCGGGCGCTAAAATCATCTATGATGTTAAGTCCACTATGGCTTTAGAGGAATATGTGCGCGCTAACGGCGGCGAGCCGATTATGTGGAAAACCGGACACAGCTACCTCAAGCGCAAACTGCGCGAAGAGGGCGCGACCCTTGCCGGGGAGCGCAGCGGACACCTGTACATCGGCGGTGATTTATATCTCGGCTTTGACGACGGACTGTTTGCAGCCGCCCTGATATTACAGGCGCTTAGTAACTCCGGCAAGTCAATTTCACATCTTCTTGCAGAGTTCCCGTCGTACTTTGTCTCAAACGAGATTCAGGCGCCTACCACCGATACCGAAAAATATAATATCGTCGAATTTGCGAAATCGGAATTATTGCGCCTCTTTCCGAATAACAAATACAGTGAAGTTCACGGTTTCAAAATTTGGTTTGAGGACGGCTGGGGCGTTATACGGGCAAGCAGCAATACTCCGGAATTATCTATTGTATTAGAAGCAAAAACCCCGGAAAATCTGCGTAAATATTATGATATTTTCCGAAGCGTACTTGACCGTAACTCTGCTGTCGAAAAGGTTTGGCACAACGATAATTTTTCAGACTACACTTAAAAACTGATTATCAATTAGGAGCGATATGTTCACCGGGTATTTGCAATCATTAAAATCAAAACGCGTCGCCGTATGCGGGTTAGGAATCAGCAACCGTCCGCTTACAGAAGCTTTGCTTTCCGCCGGAATCAACGTAACCGGACGTGACAAAAACGCTGTCGATATATCCGGACTGACGCAAACTGTATTCGGAGCCGGCTACCTTGATAACCTTGACGAGGATGTGGTATTCCGCAGTCCTGGAATCCGCCCGGACGCGCTGAAACTCAAACCCGGCGCGGAGCTGACCTCCGAGATGGAGGTTTTCTTTAAGCTTTGCCCATGTCCGGTTATCGCCGTTACAGGCAGTGACGGCAAGACAACTACCGCTACGCTGATTGCGGAGCTTCTCCGCGCGGAGGGTTATACGGTTCATCTTGGCGGCAATATCGGCACGCCGTTACTGACACGCGCGGATACAATTAACCCGAACGATTTCGCCGTAGTCGAGCTTAGCAGCTTTCAGCTGATGACGATGCAAAAATCTCCCCAAATCGCGGTGATTACCAATATCAGCCCTAACCACCTTGACTGGCATGTAAATTATGATGAATATATTACCGCGAAAGCAAACCTGTTGAAATACCAGCGCAAAGGCGATATACTTGTACTTAATGAGAGCTTAAAAGAGCTGAAAGATAAGCTCGGTTACGAGGCTTCGCCAGCCGAAATACGCTGGTACCGCGAGGGCGGCTCTGTTCCTTACAGGCTGGCAAAACTGCGCGGAGAGCATAACCTTTGGAACTTCAACTGCGCAATCACGGCAGTACGGCACTTAATCAGCAACAGTGCGATAGAGCGCGTCGCCGCCGGGTTTTCAGGGGTTCCGCACCGCCTGGAGGTCGTGCGTGAGCTTAGCGGAATTACATTCGTCAACGACAGTATCGCAAGCAGCGCGAACCGCACTATCGCGGGGCTTAGAAGCTTTACTGAGCCGGTTATCCTCATTGCGGGCGGCAAAGACAAGGGCGTTCCATATGACGCTATCGGTACGGTAATCCGGGAGCGCGTTAAGCAGCTGATACTTACCGGTCCGACCTCCGCGCCAATTTCCGCCGCGGTGGAAGCCGCCGGCGGTGGAGTGCCGATCGTCATTACAGATGATTTCACCGAAGCCGTAAAAACCGCTTACTCCTCCGCAGAACCGGGCGATATTGTTCTTTTGTCTCCGGCAAGCACAAGTTTCGACCGCTGGAAGAACTTTGAGGAACGCGGCAACGCGTTCAGAGATATAGTCGGCAAATTATAAACTGCTGAGCAGATGTTATAACATCTTTCCGCTGTGGATATTATATCACAAACAGGACCGAAAGTCAAGACGTAAAAGTAAATAAATTAAAAATTTTTTCTGTAAACAAAATTGTACATTATGTCATACCGTAAAAACAACTGCGGTTTATCAAAGAAAGGCAAGCTAAAATGAAATTCTCACAAATGCCGTATGCGCGTCCGAGCGCGGACGAAGTAATCACAAAACTGACCTCGTTGCTGGAGCGGTTCAAGTTCGCCGGAACTCTTAAATCCGCGATAGACGTCTATGCGGATATAGACGCGGTAATGTCAAACGTCTCCACGCTTCAAAGCCTGTGCTATATACGGCATACTCTTAACACGGAAGATAAGTTCTACAGCGCGGAACAAGACTTTTGGGATGAGAACGCGCCTAAATTACAGGGTATTATTCAGGAAATCAACCTTGCGCTTTTAGAGACCCCGTACCGCGCGGAGCTTGAGCGCGAATGGGGCAGAGTGATGTTTCTGAATACCGAAATCTCGCTGAAAACGTTTTCACCGGAAATTATCCCTCTTTTGGAGCAGGAGAATAAGCTCACGACCGAGTACGACAAACTGTTGTCAGGCGCAAAAATAGAATTCGGCGGCAAGACGCTTACGCTGTCGCAATTATCTCCGTATCACCAAAGCGAAAACCGGGAGGTTCGGCGCGCGTCATATGCCGCGCGCGGCGAGTGGTTTAACGGCAACAAGGCACGTCTGGATACTCTGTTTGATGAGCTTACCGTGCTGCGCACGAAGATTGCCAAAACGCTCGGTTACGGCAGCTTCACCGAACTTGGCTATTACCGGATGACACGCAACTGCTATACCGCCGAAGACGTCGGCAAGTTCCGCGAGGCGGTGAAAAAGTACATCGTTCCGCTTGCCGCGCGTATCAAAGCGGCTCAGGCGGCACGGATAAGTCAGGAGCGTCCGGACGGCAAAATCGCGCTGTTTGACGACCCGTTTGAGTTTCCTGACGGCAACGCTAAACCCACAGGAACTCCGGATGAAATCCTTGCGGCTGGAAAAAAGATGTATCACGAACTTAGCCCTGAGACTGCCGAATTTATTGACTTTATGTACGATAACGAACTGTTTGACGTGCTTTCCTTACCGGGGAAAAGTCCCGGCGGATACTGCATTGATATTCCGGACTATAAATCGGAGTTTATATTCGCGAATTTCAACGGGACGAGCGGAGACGTGGATGTACTAACGCACGAAGCCGGACACGCGTTCGCGGGATATATATCGCGTGATGTATTCCCGTCCGATTTGCGGCAGTATACGAACGAGACTGCCGAAACGCACTCTATGAGTATGGAGTTTTTCACTCACCCGTGGATGGAACTGTACTTCGGCGGCGCGGCGAAAAAGTACCGGTATTCGCACCTGACGGATATGGTCACGTTTATTCCTTACGGCGTTATGGTCGACGAATTCCAGCATATCATCTACGAGCGTCCGGAGCTTACGCCGGAACAGCGGTGCGAAGTCTGGCGTAAACTTGAGGCGGAATACCGCCCGTGGCTCGACGCTTCGGAAACTCCGTTTTACTGTGACGGGCGGAGGTGGCAGGCTCAGGCACATATTTACGAAAGTCCGTTCTACTATATCGACTATTGCCTTGCCGAGACAATGGCTCTGTCATTCTGGGCAGAGGACGAGCGTAACCATACGGACGCATGGGCAAAGTACCGGAGGTTCGTCGGATTTGCAGGGACTAAGACGTTTACGGAGCTTATAGCGGACTCCGGGATGGGCAGTCCGTTTGATGAGTCTACACTGAAAACTATCGCCGAAACGGCAGTTGCGTGGCTTGCCGGTAACGAAGTGTAAAGGAGAATTTACTTGACGGTTTCCAAAGAGTTTTGGTCGGAGCGGATACTTGGGCAAAAGCCCTATACCGCGGGCGAACAGCCGAAAAATCCGAACCTTATAAAGCTGAATACAAACGAAAATCCTTATGCTCCTGCGGCAGGTGACGAATTACTTCGGCTGTACCCCGACCCCGGCGCTTCAGGGCTTTGCGCGGCAATAGCGGAGGTCTGCGGAGTTTCTCCGGAACGCGTGTTTGCCGGAAACGGCAGTGACGAAGTCCTTGCGTTCGCGTTTCTTGCGTTTTTCAGCGGCAGGAAACTTTACGCGCCGGATATTACATACAGTTTTTATCCGGTGTGGGCAAACTTCTTCGGCGCGGAATACCATACGATTCCCCTGACTGCGGAGTTTGAGCTTTGCGCGGAGGACTACCTGAATCTTGACGGAGCGATTATTTTCGCCAATCCGAACGCGCCGACAGGCAAGCTGCTTCCGTTACAGGAGGTTGAGCGCATTATAATCGCCAATCCGAGCCGCGTTATCATCGTTGACGAGGCATATATTGACTTTGCGCCGGCTGGAAATTCCGCCGTGCCGCTTGTTGAAAAATACCCTAATCTGCTTGTCGTGCAAACGGCGTCGAAGGCGTATTCGCTCGCGGGACTTAGGGTAGGCTGGGCAATCGGTAACGAGAACCTTATCGCTGCGCTTAACGTCGTCAAGAATTGCATTAACAGCTATACGGTAGACAGCAACGCTCAGGCAACCGCGTCTGAGGTCATACGCAACCGGGAGGCTTTCCGGCGCAACGCGGCGCAAATAGCCGCCTCACGGGATTGGACTACGGCGGAACTGCGCAGACTTGGATTTACAGTGCCTGAAAGCAGCGCGAATTTTGTGTTCGCCAAACCGCCCGCTCCAATACACGGCGAGATGGGCAAAAGCGCAAGCGAACTTCTTCAGCTTCTGCGTGACCGCAATATACTCGTCAGGTACTTTAATCTGCCGCGTATTGACGAGTATCTGCGTATTTCAATCGGGACGCCTGAACAAATGAAAATTCTTAT
>JAITQY010000164.1 GCA_031288675.1 Oscillospiraceae bacterium
ATAGCGTTTGATACTGCGTCCCTGCCCCGCGCGCACGACTTGATATGTGTCGATTTTAGCCTCTGCGCCGGTCAAAAGTTCATTGAAGTCAACGCCGAACTTGTTCGCGACCTCAAAAAGTACGCTTATAGGAATGTCCTCGCCTGTAGCCTCGTACTTGGCATAAACCTCATTGGCAATGCCCAATTCCTCAGCAAGCTGCTCCGGCGTATAGCCGCAGGCGTCACGAAGTCCGGCAAGCCGCTTCGCTATGTCGATAGGATTGTTCATATATTTTTCTCCTTCAGTTAATCTTTGTATAATTTACACAAAACACTCTATAGAAATGTGCGGAATTCAATCGCAACCCATAAATAAACGTCTAAGCAAAAGGCACTTCATCTCAATGGCTGCTAACGGTCTAACAGTCTGGAGAGTATCGCGCAGACCTCCGCTCGGGTGGCAGACTTCTTAGGCGCGAAAGTGCCGTCGCCGTAACCGGTGATCAGCCCTTGCTCCGCCGCCCAGCTAACCCCTGCGCTTGCCCAGTCGCTTATCTCGTCCGCGTCGGCAAACTCTGCCGCTCTTCCGGAACTGATAACCTGAGGTGCAGCTCTCTCAGTCGGTTCATTATCAAAGATAGATTCGCTGTCGTCTGCGCCGTTTTCGCCGGAATTTTCATAACCGGAACTGCCGTAATTTTCCGTGTTTATGCCGTATTTATCCCATAATCGGAAGAGAAGCAGCGAAATTTGCTCACGCGTTATAAGCTCATTTGGATGAAATGTGTTATTTTCGTATCCTGTTACTATTCCGCTTTCGACCGCCCAAGTCACATACGAGAAAAACCAGTCCTCCGAAGTAACGTCACCCATAACCGAGTAGTCATACCGGTTCGGGTCAATTCCGGTCACACGGGATAGCATGGTCACGAACTCCGCGCGCGTAAGCGCGTTTGACGGAGCGAACCGAAAGCTGCCCATTCCGTTGACAATTCCGCGTTCCGAGAGAGAGATGATATACGCGTTCGCCCAGTGAGAGACGGGAACGTCAATGAAAGCCCATTCCGCCGGAAGAGTACCGTTGTGTTCCAGTTTGTAAGAGCCTTGTACAGTCAAATCAACGCTTCCGCTGTAAGCCCTGACAGCGGCGACCGTATTCTCTGCGGCTATGTAGCGGTGCGAGGAATCAAGTATAGCTGACTCCGTAACCGCAGAACCGGTCGTAAGGTCAATAAGCTCGCCGCCGCTGACCGACACATTGGCGTCGCCCGAAGCAAATACCACTGCCGCCATAGGCTGAAGCTCCAACACGTCGCCGTGCGTCAGCGTCATCGGTTTAGCGGATACTGCCAATGAATATTCCGAAACCGCGCCGGTTTCTTCTATACCGTATTTAACACGAAATTCGTTAAGACGCGCGTCCGTCTGACCCTCTAACGCCGAGCGCACGGAGGGTATGTAAGTCTGCTCCAGATAACTTAGCGGGACAAGCTGGTCGCTTGCCCTGACCGGCAGAAGTAGCAGAACCGTTATCATCGCAATCGCTGTAATGCTGAATATCTTTTTCATATTTTATATTATACCACAAATTTGCCTAAAAGTCAATAGGTAATATAGGAAGTAGGCGTTAGGTAGTAGGAGTTAGGAGACGGGAGAAACGCGCGTTAGTCGTCAGTCAACAGTCGTGAGTAGACAGTAGACGATGGAAACGGCGGAGTTGCAAATTGTAAATTGCAAGTTGAAAATTAGGACGGGGATGCGGCGGGCGAGCAATGCCGAGTTAGTCGGTAGGTATTAGTCGGCAGTCGACATGGGACGAGGGAAACGCGTGGGTAGGAAATAGGCGTTAGGTAGTAGGAGTTAGGAGACGGGAGTTAGTCGGCAGTCAGTAGTAGTGAGCAGACAGCGGACGGGGGCGCGATGGAATTGCACGTGGCAAATTGAAAATGGGAAATTAAGACGAGGGAGACGAGAGGCGTTAATCATTAGCTATTAATCACTAATCATTATTCGTTAATCACTGCTCCTGTGTTAATTATTCTTTGTGGGGCAGTAACACTTTGCGCGCGATTCTCATATTATTGGGTGTATATTCAGATACGAATTTTTACTAATCACTTTTTATACAGGAGGGCATTACATATGAGATATAAATCCAGCACACAATATACAAGACCAATTGCCTGCAAACCTGACTTACATATCAACAACACAGGGTGCTTGCCGAAAGGTTATTGTATTTGCCCGGTTCCTCCGGCGCCGCCGTGTTTGGGAGTAGGAGGAACGCCTGGAGTAATGGGCGCTACAGGTGCTACAGGATTACAAGGTAATACCGGGGCAACAGGTGCGACGGGGTTGCAAGGTATAACAGGCAATACCGGTCCTACGGGTGCGACAGGGTCAACAGGTTCCATAGGCGATACCGGAGCTACGGGCGCAACGGGGTTGCAGGGAATTACAGGGGCTACGGGCGATACTGGAGCTACAGGCGCAACCGGTGAAACGGGCGCGACCGGAGCTACGGGATCACCGGCAATGAATATCATTCCGTTCGCAAGCGCAACAAACGGTAATACTCCCGAGACTAACTCATCAGGCGATACAACGAGAGTAGTGTTAATCGGGTTCGGGAACAGTCACAGTATTTATACAGATTCCCCAACGCAATTCACTATCAAAACGGGAGATAACTGGTATAACTTCGCAATGCCGCAGGACGGAATAATAGACAGCATTTACGGCGAAGTCTCCACTGCCGCCGACTGGACACCGTCAAGCAATATAAGCCCGTATTTCGCTATCGCCACAGCTCCGCCCGACAGCGTTACTTTTACAATAATACCGCAATCAATAACTCCCGTTTCAACACCTTATGTACAGGGTACTTTATACCGCTCATACGCTGTTCGCTCCGCGTCCGCAACCGGATTAGGCATAGCTGTTACGGCAGGTACCCGAGTTATGATCGTCGGAGGGATACGAACAAGCGGAGGGACGCGCAATCAGTCGCTGTACTTCAGCTTCAACGGCGGAATTAGTATTCGATAGTCGTGAGTCAAAAGTCGACAGTCGGCAGAGGACGGGAGAAACGCGTAGTAATTGCAAGTTGCAATTGGCAATTGGCAAATTGAAAATTAGGACGGGAGAAACGCGCGTTAGTCGGTAGTACATAGTCGACAGTCGAGAGTGGACGCAGGATGCGGCGGGCGAGCAATGACGAGTTAGTCGGTAGGTATTAGTCTACAGTCGTGAGTAGGCAGGGGGACGGGAGATGCGCCTTCCGTGGGAATGTTAATCATTAACTATTAGTCGCTAATCACTACGCGAGCATTGTAGCACAAAGTTTCTGATTTGTCAAGAGAAAATTTGTGTGTAATCGTAAATGATTTGTAAACACATTTAATGAAAATTGATTTCCGCAGATTGATATAAAAAATGCTTGACAAAACCGCTAAGGCGAGTTATAATTCTACTCGGTCTTGGGGGTGTAGCTCACTTGGTAGAGCGCTTGAATGGCATTCAAGAGGTAAGGGGTTCGATCCCCCTCATCTCCACCAGAAGAACGTTATAGAGGGGTGTATTTAATATTAATGCAATACAAAAACATTTGATAACCTTAGTAGCAATAATAGTTTTCGGATCTTTGATAGTTGGCTTTGCTTGTTCATGCACGAATTCCGATAAGTGTAGTGCTTGTGGCGGGACTGGTTACTACCAAAAGAAATTTTGTCCAATATGTAAGGGTAGTGGAAGATCAAGCTTTTGATTAATTAACACATTATTGAGGAGAATACAAATGGCTCTTATAGTATGTCCGGGTTGCGGCAATAATGTTTCACCAAACGCTTCTGCGTGTCCAAACTGTGGTGAACCTATTGATACGTCAATTAAGTGCCCAAAGTGCGGAAGCAAAAACGCAAAAGTTATTTCAGGCGCAAGTAAGGCTGTATCGCTTGCGGTTTTTGGTATATTTGCAGCAAATAAAGTAATGAGCAAATATGTTTGTAATGATTGTGGGCATAAATTTTAATCAAATCGGTGAAATTGTTATGGGTGTTGCGCGCCCCCAACCCATGCGGCCTCTGAATATTAAACCTATCCTAAGACTTTGAAAGAGCGATGGATTTGAAGTATAATAAAGTTATGGACAACCAGAAACGCATAGACGACTTACCTTAGGCATGGAAGTGTAGAGTAATGCCCCATCCAGCAGCAACGGAAGCATAGCCATCAAAACGGCGCTGCCGTCCCTCGCTTTCGCGCCGGTACCGACTGTGTAGGTCTCGGCGCTCTTGTCATATACGCTGACGAACGCGCAGAAACTCCAAGTAAACGGAACTTGATACCTCCGTTTCCTGCAGGATGGCTTGTCCATCCTTGAAAGAAACGTAGTAGTGCATGATACCCTCGGCAACCTCGGTGCGCAGGGTATACAGATTCGTGTTATCAAACATAGCCCTTTCTCCAATCTGAATTTTTTGGTTGAAATTCAGATTGAAGCGGAGGACTGCGACAACGTGGTATTGTCCTAAAAATGGGTACAAAAAAGCCTGTTAATAAAAACAGACTTTTTTGAGAAATTACCTATAAATTTTTTGATGTTGTCGGCGTTTCACCGACATTGCGTAATCGGCAAAAGCAGACTGCAATGGTCTGATATGTAACATTTGATTAGTGCCTCCTTTTGCATATGGCTTATTTGCCTATACATCGTTTTGCCTGTCACATTGACAGCAATTACAGCTTTTGATTGTCACGCATTCACTGCTAAGCTCTGGGTGAAAAATGGAATCAGCGCTAATATCTAATTCTTGCACAATCCTATAAAGCAGTTCATAGCTCGGATTTTGATGCTCATTTTCAACTGCACCTAAATGGCGGATGCTTATGTTCAACGTTGCCGCCACTTGTTCGCGTGTTAAGTGCTTTGCGTTACGAGCTGATTTGATAATAAAGCCAAAACGGTCGGATCCATTTTCCATAAGTCACCGCCTCTCATTTGAGATACAATTTTTCATTTCGGCAAAGTCACCGTAAAGCGGCTTCCTTGCCCGTCGCCCGACTCCGCTGTTATCGTGCCGCCGTGTGCGGTCACAATGGATTTAACAATCGCGAGGCCGATACCCGCGCCCCCTGTGGAGCGGTTACGGGATTTATCCGTGCGGTAGAACCGTTCAAAGATAAAGGGCAGGTCTTTTTGAGGAATGCCGATACCATTGTCCGCAATGACCACAATACCGCTCTGGTTGGTGTCTTTGACCGTCATGTGAATCTCACCGTTTTCGGGCGTATACTTTATGGCATTGGAGAGCAGGTTGGCAAGCACTTGATTTAATCGGTCTTTGTCGGCAGTTACATGGGTTTCCGCTCCGCTAATGGAAACGGAAAGGTTCTTTTTTGAGCTTTCCGTTTCAAAATTCCATGCAACGGTATGAACAAGCTCCAATAAATCCACATCCGCTTTTTTGAGCCGTAAATTTTCATTTTCCACCTTTGCAAGCTGTTCCAAATCCGAGATAAGCCCGGATATTCTGCCTATTTCCTCATAACAGCTTTGCAGTCGCTGCGGTGTGATTTCCCACAAGCCCTCTATCATCGCTTCCAAATGGGAAGCTACCGCCGTAAGCGGAGTACGCAGCTCATGGGCTACATCGGTTGTAAGCCGTTTGCGCAACAACTCTTGATTGTCCAAAGAAGCCGCTATGTGGTTGACCGCCTTGACAAGCTCGTCCAGTTCGCGGGTTTTGATTGTATCTTCAAAGCGGATTTTATAATTTCCTTCGGCTATCTGGTAAGCGTACTGCGCTGTTTTGATAATCGGGCGGGAAATCCTCTTAGCCAAAAATCCGCCCGCAAGCAGTGAGCAGAGCAATGCAAGCAGACCTACCGCAAATAGAACGAGGTTAAGAGAATCAAGGAAATGAAAATCACTCTCACTCAAAAAGAAAGGTCCGTAATATTGAATCTCCACCGAGCCTATTTTCTGACTGTTTTGTTTAAGGTCATATTCCTGCGTGACAAAGCTACCGGAAAGGTCGGGGCGCTTTTTCTCCATGCGGCCTATAATATCCATCATCACTTGGGTACAGGTTTCCATATCGTGATTTTCTGCGTCCCACACCATATTCCCGCGTAAATCCATAAGCCGTATAATATATCCGTCAACCATTGCGGTCATTCCTACGCCGTGGATATATTCAATGTTCCATTCACCCGCCATGCTGTTGTATTGATGGCTTAAATTTGCAGCAATATCGGCGGCGCGAGATTGCTGCTGTTCTTGGGCGTATTTTTCAAACTCCATATTGATGAATGTATTTGCCAGTATGCTGATAAGCGCAACCGTGGCGAATACAATCAAGGCAATGGTTAAAGTAAGCTGTGTTCTGAATTTACGCATTCTGTGGAATGTGCGCATCATCAATCCCCTCCGAATTTATATCCTAAACCGCGTATCGTCAGCACATATACGGGGTTTTTCGTATCGTCCTCAATTTTTTGACGTAAATTCTTGATGTGGTTATCAATAACCCTGTCAAAGCTGTCAAAGTCATCATCAAAAATCAGCGTAATCAATTCCTCGCGGGTGAATACCTTGCCGGGGTATTTAACCAATGCTGAAAGTATTTTGTGTTCGCTCAGCGTTAAGCTGAGTTCCGTGCCTTTTTTGAGAACCATGTTTTTCTCAAAATCCACTACTAAATCACCATCACGCCAAGAGTTTTTAACTGTCAATGGGACTAAATCGTCCGCCGTGCGGCGCAATATCGCTTCTACATGAGCGGCAAGCACCTTTAAGCTGAACGGCTTTGTGATGTAATCGTCCGCGCCTATGGTAAGCCCGTTCAAATGACTGATTTCCTCCGATTTTGCCGTCAGCATGATAATGGGGACACGGGATTTTTTGCGGATTACCGCACAGACTTCTTCACCCGATATGTCGGGGAGCATGAGGTCTAACAGAACCAAAGCGATGTTGTTTTTTTCAAACACATCCAATGCTTTTCTGCCGTTTTCGGCGGTGAAAACCTTATATCCTTTACTCTCCAAAAGGGAGGTGACAACCTCTAAAATCTTTGGCTCGTCATCCACCGCCAGTATGTTTTTTAATGTTTGAGGCATACCTTCCACCTCCTTTTTCACGGATTACGATACGACCTTATAGCCTGTCCCACCGATTGCGTTGATGATTTCATTCGGTGTTGTAAGAGAAGCATCGTATTCAACTGTCACTTCCTTTTTGCGCTTGCTTGCTTTGGATTTTTTTATACCCGGTAGCTTGCGCACAGCGTCGTTAATAGCAATTTCGCAATGACCGCAAACCATTCCCTCAACGCGCAATTTTATTTTATCCATTGTTGACCTCCGTTTTAATGTAAACGCCCCGAAGGGGAACCGCAGGATTGCGATTCCCCTTTGAGCGTTAGGCGATAATATCGTAGCCCTGTTCCTCAATCTCATATTTGATTTTGTCTGCCGGGAGCGCGGGGTCATGTTCCACCGTGACGGTTTTTCCTTTTAAGTCAACCGCCACATCGGACACACCGGGGAGTGTGCCTACCGCCTCACGGATTGCTTTCACGCAATGTTCGCAGGACATTCCG
>JAITQY010000184.1 GCA_031288675.1 Oscillospiraceae bacterium
GTACAGCCTCCGCTCGCCGTATATTTTACCGGCAGCCTCGTAAACAGTATCAGCGGCGCGGCAACGCTTGAAAGCGTCGCCGCAGGCGCAATATGGCTGATCTTTATGCTTCTGATTGGAGAAAGCTCCTCTCTTATCACACAGCTTAACGATATACAGTGCCAAAAGGCTTTGCATCGCGGTTTCACTGACGTTGTGCTTGAAAAATTCAAGCGTCTTGAATACTGGTGCTTTGAAGACAAGGATACTCTTGATAGTTTAGAGCGTATGGGCTCACAGCCGCAGGAACGCATTTATGATCTGTTCCGTAACACAGTAACTGCGGTCAGTTGCCTGATTTCCCTTATAGGAACCGCTATCGTATTCACTCAGGTTGCGGTTTGGTTCGCGATAGCTTATTTCTTCCTGCTCGCCCCGATGCTATGGTTCGATTACAAATTTACAGAAGCCATTCAGCGTATTTGGAATACCGAGATGCCTAACTGGCGGCGGCGAACGTATCTCTCAGCTCTTATGGCGGATAAACACGCTGTGTTCGAGTTAAAGCTATTCGGCGCAGTAAGTTTCATACTAAAAAAATGGAAAAAACTTGCGGATGATTTTCGGCATGACTTTATCACGGCAGAGCTTAAATCGTGCAAATACGGCGTGCTTCGCGACATAACTCTCGCAGTATGGGCAGCTTTTGTTATTACATCTCTTCTTCTTCAGTTGAACGCCGGCGCGGTAACTCTCGGTGCATTCGTAGCGTGTATAACCTCAATCGGCACAATACTATCGCTGTCAAGCTCTATGAGCGGACAATTTTCTCAAGTCTCAATTGACTGTATTGAAATGCGTCACTTTGATATTTTTATGAGTCTTCCGGAAGTTACGTCAGATACTTCTGTCAACCGCAAAATCACCGAGCCGCACATTGTTTTCGATAACGTGCATTTCTGCTACCCCAAAACGGACAAGCCTATACTTCAGGGAGTAAGTTTTGACATTCAGCCCGGCGAACGCGTCTCATTAGTCGGTGAAAACGGAGCAGGCAAAAGCACTATCGTCAAACTTCTGTGCGGACTTTACAAGCCTGACAGCGGAGGTATTTACATTGACGATACGCCTATCGGTGAATTATCAGCGCCTCAGCTGCGTAATGTATTCAGTGTTGTGTTTCAGGATTACGCCGGTTACGAACTTACTCTGCGCGAAAACGTCGCGTTCGGCGATATAGGCAAACTTAACCGCGATGAAGCATTGACCGGCGCGCTACAACGCGGATTATGGACAGAAGATATGCCGTTAGACGCAAATCTCGGCAAGCTAGAAGATGACGGCGTAGACCTCTCCGGAGGTCAGTGGCAGCGTATTGCCGTTGCTCGCTCCTTAGTCAGTGACAGCTCATTCATTATTCTTGACGAACCCACCGCCGCGCTTGATCCACTTGCGGAAAGCAGGATGTACGACACCTTCCAAAGCGTACTTCAGCAGCGCGGATGTATAATGATTTCCCACCGCCTCGCCAGCGCACGGCTTGCTGATAAGATAGTCGTACTTGAAGGAGGCAGAGCCGCTCAAATCGGCTCTCACAACGATCTTATGGAACAGGATGGGTTATACCGCGATATGTTTGCCGCTCAAAGCGCATGGTATAACGCTTCAACGGAACTTTGAATTGAGGTACAAGTTTGAAACAAAAATTAAATACATACTTTCGCGTGATAAAAATCTACTTCCGCGTGATACCCGGAACGGCAATCGTGACACTGATAAACTACATCCTGCAAGGACTATTTCCCGCGTTTACCGCGTTGGTATTGTCGCGCCTTTTTGACACGGCAAGCGGTGTTGTACAAGGCGCTGATACGGCGCGCAAACTGCTTACATACGGACTAATTTACCTTGCGGCATATGTATTAAACAATTTCTGGGGATTTATCTCAAATATCGTGATGTCGATAGGCGCGGACAAAAATCAAGTTAATTACCGCTATGAGATTTGTAAGAAGTTCGCCAAACTGCCGCTGATTGACTTTGAAAACTCGGAGCTTAAAGACAAGCACCGCCGTGCCGAACAATGCCTGTATCAAGGCACTATGAATCAGGTAACACAGTGCAGTTTCCGCATCGTTATAGTCGGACTGGTCGGTATGTTCACCGTATCTGCGGTACTTGCACAGTATAGCTTGCTATTCCTGCCGCTTTGCTTGCTTAGCGTTTTGCCGTATTGCATAGCCCGGCTCGTGCGCGGACAGCAGTTTTACCTAACAGTTCGGGCTCAGGCGAAAAAGACACGAAGAATGCAGTATCTGTGGGGCTTGTTCACCGACCGCCGCACTAACAAAGAACTCCGCACATTCGGCGCAGACGATTATGTTCTCAATCAGTGGCGTGCCGCTCGTGACGAAACACAGGCTGAAATCTGGGAACAATCGCATAAAGACGCTGTCTCATTCGCTCTTTGCGACGCGTTCCGGCTGGTCGGATACGGCGCGTGCATCGCGCTTGCGCTGTGGCTTACGCTTCGCGGAGATGTAAGCGTCGGAGTGTTCGGCGCGTGTATCTCAGCGTTTATGTCATTGCAATCGCAAACGATGAGCGTACTTGTTAACGGCGGATCGCTACCGTCACACCTTGCGTTCGCAGCGGACTATTTTGAGTTTATCGACCTCCCCGATGAGCAAACCGGCGGCTCGTATTACGGCGGATTACGGGATCAAATTGAGCTTCGCAACGTCAGCTTCAAGTATCCGAACACCAACGAATACGCGGTACGTAATGTGTCGCTGACCATTCCGAAAGGTAAGAAGATAGCAATACTTGGCGAGAACGGCAGCGGCAAAACAACACTTACAAAGTTGCTGCTCGGATTGTTGCCGGTATCTGACGGCACAATACTCTACGACGGCGGCAACGTTGATACGCTTGACAAGATGTCATTCTACCGAACTGTATCGGCTGTGTCGCAGAACTTCGTGCGGTATACCCTGCCCCTTAGAGAGAACATAGCGATGTCGGACGTTGACCGCCTGAACGACGACACGGCAATCGAAAGCGCGCTCCGCGACGCCGGACTATCAGATCTTCTTGACGACGTAGGACTGGATGCGGAACTCGGTAACGCTTACGGCGGCGCAGACATCAGCGGCGGTCAATGGCAGAAGCTGGCAATCGCCCGGGGGCTGTTTCGTCCCAGCGAACTTATTGTCCTTGACGAACCGACCTCAGCACTTGATCCTTTAATAGAAACAGAAATTTTGAGTAAATTTATCGAACTGGCTCGCGAAAAAACTGCCGTAATTATCTCACATCGTGTCGGTTTATGCCGTCTTGTTGACCAAATCGCTGTAATGAAAGACGGTACGCTTGTGGAATTCGGTACTCACGATGAACTGCTTTCGCAAAACGGAGAATACACACGACTATTCACCGCACAAGAAAAATGGTACAAATAACTAACTATTAGGAGGATATTATGATTTACAAATACCAAAATATAAAAGCGATTCCTTCGGCTATTCACAATGCCGCCGACACATTGGGAGTATACTTGCCCAAACTTGCTGAGCTTGACGAATTTCTTACTAAACTTATCAGCGACGGCAAGCACCAGTTCATCGGAATGAGAGTACTGCGGCACGGTCAGCTTATCTTCAACGGCGCTTACGGAACTCAAACCCCGAACGGCGCACCGCTTTTGGAGGACGCTATATATCCAATGCAATCGGTTACCAAGACATTTACGGCGACATATTGCAGGAGCGCGGAGCGTTTGCGTACTGGGACACGGTTCAGCATTGGTTTCCGGAGTTTCAGGGTGAGGGCAAGGAAGGCATTGCGCTATGGCACTGTCTTTGCCACACCACCGGGATGAGCGACGGCAAAATAAACGAGTACTCTGAAGCTTTTTGGAACGGAATCTGCGGCGGCTATCCATGGAACGTCGCCAAAGACGACGACCAGTACCGCGAGATACTTGACAAAGCGAGAGACGCGCTTGATCTTCCGCAGCCGGATAACCCAAACAACGATTACGACGTCCGCCTTAGATTGTCAATGTCCGCGCCGCTTGCGTTTAGACCGGGCTCAACCTATAATTACGTCTCTTTTTCATATAATCTGATACGCGATCTTATAGAACGGCTTAGCGGACAGACGTTAGAGCAGTTTGCGAGAGAGAACATCTTTGAGCCGCTTGGAATGTCCGACAGTTACTGGCATCTTCCGGAGGAACTGCGACCGCGATTTGCAAAGCGTTCTCCGGAAGATAAAGGCGGAGAATACCTAAGCAGCGTACATATGATGGAGGAGCTATCGCCTACGGGAGGGCTGAAGTCGTCGCTTGCGGACTTGGAGCGATTCGCGCAAATGTTTCTGCAAGGCGGAACTATCAATGGTATACGGATACTGTCGCCTGCGTCAGTACGGTTAATGACAAAGGATATGAACGAGAAACTGCCGCCGTCGCAATTGGTTAGGGCGCGAGCTGAGTTCAAGCTGGGGGCTTGGCTGGGACGTTAAAAATGGCAAAATAGACGATCTCGGAATGCTGCGCAGCGAACGCAGTTACAATCACAGCGGTTACGGCGGCGCAAGACTCCTTGTTGACCCTGACGCTGAGCTTGTCGTATCAATGTATATGTGTGAAAAACATCCGGAATCTTATAACGACGATATGGGTAACTTCACCAACATTCTTTATTCATCACTTGATTAGGAGGAAACTACAATGAAATTATGTAAATCTATACCAGTGAGCGCCGTTAACGCCGCCGATGCGCTCGGAATATACTTACCGCGCCTTAACGTACTTGACGAGTACTGCCGCCGAATGTCCGCAGAGAACGGTCACGCTTTTATCGGAATGCGCATTATGCGTCGCGGTCAGCTGATATTCAGCGGTGAGTACGGAACTCAAACGCCGAACGGCGAACCGCTGAGAGCGGACGCTATATATCCGCTGCAATCCGAGACTAAGCCGGTACTTGCGACATGCGCGGCGATATTGCAGGAGGACGGACATTTCGACTTCTATGACCAATTGCAGAAATACCGTCCGCAATTTACCGGCGAAATGAAAAACGCCGTTATAATCTGGCAGCCACTCTGCCATACTTCCGGTATTGACGATACCGAGCAAGACAAATATGAGCATGAGATATTAGGCGAAATCCCGCGCGGCGAGGCGGACGGGCAACGGGCGGAGGCATATAAAAACGCACGGGTTAAGCTCGGGCTGGCAGAGGTTGACAACCCAACCGACCAAACCGCAATTGATGAAGTACACGAGCTGATCAACCTGCGCGCGCCGCTTGCTTCTGTGCCGGGTACAAAGTTCAGTTATTCCAGCTATTGCTATGAACTGATAAAATCTATAATTGAAGATATTACAGGCGAAACTTTAGAGCAATACGCAAAGCGCAAGATATTCGACCCGCTTGGTATGACCGATACGCACTGGTTTCTGCCGGAGGAGAAGCGCGACCGCTTTGTCATACGCGACGAAACATTGAAAGGCGGACGCTGGATAAACGGCGAATACTCAATGACCAGCACAAGCGCGTCGGGCGGGCTGAAATCCACGCTTGAAGATATGGCTAAATTCGGGCAGATGTGGGCGCAAATGGGAACGTTGAATGGTCAGCGGATAATATCGCCCGCAACCGTGAAGATGATGACGCGCGACCATAACGCAAAAGTGCCGCCGTCCGACTGGTTTGGACGTGTGTTCGGCGCAAACTGGGGGTTGGGCTGGGATTTGAAAGGCGATAAGACCGACGATCACGGTTTCCTTAGAAGCTCAAAGAGCTATAATCACGGCGGATACGGAGGGGCGTGTTTGCTAATCGACCCGGACTATGACCTTGTATTTTCCGGTTACTTCTGCGAGGTAGCTGAAACATCGCAAAACGACGAATTTGGACCGGTGTTCAATGTGCTTTACAGCGCGTTTGACTAACAGATTAACATTTATAAGGAGGATCATAACTATGAAAAATACTATTAAACTAACAGCCGCGCAAGCCGAAACGCTCGGCATAGAGGCAGAACGTCTTGAGTGGCTTGACGCTTACTTACAGCGTATGATAGACGATAAGAAGCATCCGTTTGAATCGTTCCGCGTATGGCGCAAAGAAACGCTGATATTCAGCGGAGACTACGGAACTCAAACCCCGAACGGTGAACCACTGAGAGCGGACGCCATATATCCGCTACAATCCGCGACCAAGCCAGTACTTGCCGCCTGCGCAGCGATATTGCAGGAAGAGGGGCGCGTAAACTTCTTTGACAAGCTGCAGGATCATTTTCCGGAATTTGAGGGAGAGAACAAGGATTACGTGCTGCTGTGGCATCTGCTGTCACATTCATCCGGGATGGACGGCGACGATAATGATAAGTTCATTACTGAGTACAGAGAGAAAGAAACCGGCAAGATATGGAGCGAAATACAAGATAATGACGAGCGGCTTGACGCTATGATGTCACTACGCCCAAAGCTCGGATTACCTGAGGCAGAGCGCAATTGGTATGCGGCAAACGAAGCTGAACGGATGATCATTTTTAAGAAAGCTCCGCTGACCGCACTGCCCGGTACAAGGTTCAGCTATTGGAGTACGGGCTACTCGTTGTGGAAAGAGATAATTGAGCGCATTACCGGCGATACGCTTGAAGCATATGCGCGGCGTAAAATCTTTGAGCCGCTGGGGATGCACGATACTCACTGGGCGCTTCCGAAAGAGAAGTATGACCGACGTGTAATACGCGCCGACGGATTCAAAGGCGCACCGTGGATTGATGACGAAAACGCTATGAACAGTACAAGCGCATCGGGCGGGCTGAAATCCACTATGGATGATATGGCGAAGTTCGGGTTGATGTTCCTGAACGGAGGGAGATACAACGGCAAGCGAGTAATGTCGCCGGCAAGCGTAAAGCTACTGACGCGTAACCACAATAATGGCATACCGTCTTCGTTTTGGTTCGGGCGGATGCTAACCTCCAGCTGGGGCTTAGGCTGGGACATAAAGGAAGATAAAATCGACGACACGGGAATGCTGCACAGTCCAAGCAGTTATAACCACGGAGGATTCGGCGGGGCAAAACTGCTTGTCGATCCGGAATACGACCTTGTGTTGTCGATGTATATGTGCGAACAGAGTGAATTCAGCATATTCGACGATTTGAACTGCGCGGTGGATATACTCTACGGCGCGTTAGACTAACAAAATTAAGGAGACAAATTATGCAACCGATAAAAATAACTCAAAATGACGCAGAGCGGATAGGGGTGTATCTGCCTAACCTGTCAAACCTTGACGCTTATTGTAAGAAACTGATAGACGATAAACTTCACCCATACGTTGCGTTACGTGTATGGAAGAAAAATGAGCTTGTGTTCAGCGGCGATTACGGCACACATTCGCCGAATGGAGAGCCGCTTCGCACCGACGCTATATATCCGTTGCTATCTATTTCAAAAGCCGTTACGGCAACGTGCGCGGCTATA
>JAITQY010000023.1 GCA_031288675.1 Oscillospiraceae bacterium
TTTCTTTGCGCTCCGCTTGGCTGCTGTCTTCTTTGTCGTCTTTTTCTCCGGCGCCGCGTTGTCAGAAGACTGTTTAGGCGTCCAGCCGCCGCGTTTGTCTTCCGGCAGGAACAGGCTGCACTCCTCGTTTATGCAGAACGGTTTTTTTGCGCCTTTGCCGGATTTCTTGAACATAGTCTTGCCGCACTCCGGGCAGTAATCAGGGGTGGGGACATCAAAGGTGCTGAAATCACAAACATCCTTGCCTTTTTCGCACACGTATATAGTGTACTTTCGTCCGCTGGTTTTACTTTTGCCCTCGCGCTTGAGTATTGTGCTGCCGCATTTCGGGCACTGACCGGGCATCGTAACGGTAATCGGACGAGCATTAGTGCAATCCGGAAATCCGCTGCAAGACAGAAAACGTCCGAATCGTCCGGAACGAATCACCATAGGCTTGCCGCATAGCTCACAGACTTCTTCGGTTTCTTCGACCGGAACCTTATAGCGCGGAGACGCTTCCGCATCCTTTAATTTAGGCTCAAAGCTTTTATAAAACTCGTCAAGCACCGCTTTCCACTTTCGTGAACCGTCCGCTACCGTATCAAGCTCCAGCTCCATATTAGCGGTAAAATCCACATCGACTATTGACGGAAACATCTCTTCAAGGAATTGAGTGACTGTCTCGCCAAGCGGAGAGGGTTTCAGCGATTTGCCCTCTTTAACGACATACTCGCGCCCTTCAATAACACTTATAGTCGGCGCGTAGGTGCTTGGTCGTCCTATACCGAGTTCTTTCATTGCCTGAATCAGGCTGTCCTCTGTATACCGGGCAGGGGGCTGAGTAAACTTTTGCTCCGGCAGAAGCTCAACTAAAGTAAGCGGATCGCCTGCCGCAAGGTCAGCGGGAAGAGGCTTCTTGTTCTTTTTGCCGGCTTCGCCGTCAGAGTCATAGGCGGCAAGGAAGCCGGGAAATTTCAGGTTTGATTCCGTAGCGCGAAAAATATATCCTGCGGAAATTGCGTCGATTTCAAACGTGTCGTACACCGCCGGAGACATTTGGCTTGCCATAAAACGGCTCCAAATCAAGCGGTAAAGGCGAAGTCTGTCGCCTGCAAGTCCGCTGACCTCCGGGGAGAGGGAAGCGTTGCTCGGTCGGATAGCTTCATGAGCATCCTGAGCACCGGACTTTGTCTTATAGATATTCGGCTTTTCAGGGACATACTCCGCGCCCCATTTCTGAATAGCGTAAGAACGCGCGTCCGCCTGAGCGTCAGGCGAAATTCTAAGACTGTCTGTGCGCATATAGGTGATAAAACCGCTCTCATAGAGTTCCTGAGCAACACTCATTGTTTTGCGCGGATTAAAATTAAGCCGGCGCGAAGCGTCCTGCTGAATAGTGCTGGTTTCAAACGGCGGAGACGGATTGCGCTTACGCGTTCCGCGTTTTACACCATTAACGCTGAACGGCGAACGCGAAACAGCTTCCATCACTATACTGACCTCTGCCTGATCGTGCAGCTCCTGCTGTTTTGACCCGTTACCGTAGAAGCGCGCGGTAAAGTCCGCGCCGCTCTCAGTTTTAAGTACCGCGTCAAGCTCCCAGTACTCCTGAGGGATAAACGCGCGAATCTCGCGTTCCCGGTCTACGACCATTTTTGTCGTGACGCTTTGAACGCGTCCGGCGCTAAGTCCGCGCCTAATTTTCTTCCAAAGCAACGGTGAAAGCTGGTAGCCTACTATGCGGTCAAGCACCCTGCGCGCCTGCTGAGCGTCCACAAGATCCATATCAAGCGACCGCGGCGATTTAATCCCCTCCGTCACTACTTTTTGTGTGATTTCATTGAATGTTACGCGGAACGCTTTGTTGTCCGGAATCTCTAACATCTCTTTCAGATGCCACGCTATAGCTTCGCCCTCACGGTCAGGGTCAGTCGCAAGGTAGACGCTGCCGCTTTTTTTAACAAGACTTTTAAGGCTGTTTATAGTCGCCTCTTTGCCTTTCATCGGCACATAGGTCGGCACGTAGCCGGCTTCAATGTCAACTCCGAACTTGCTCTCCGGCAAATCGCGCAAATGCCCCATTGAAGCCGTTACGGTGAATTCTTTGCCAAGATATTTTTCTACCGTTTTAGCTTTCGCCGGGGATTCTAAGATTACTAAACTTTTCTTTTCTGCCATAATGTACCTTTCGATGTAGTATCAGAAGTTAAGTATTTACGGTTAACTAACAGTATATGTTTGTATTGCGCCGCGAAACATTCATCAGTTCCTAACCGCTAACTTCATAGCTCATATCACCCATATTTTTTACAAGCCCCTTCAGCTCCAGTAAAGTCAGCGCGACCATAACGCGATCCGGGCGTACGGATGAAGCCGCAGTAATCTGATCCGCAGTTTTACGCCCTATAATAGCGTCAAGGACTTTATTTTCGTCCTCTGTAAGACCCTCCGGGCGCTGGCGCGGCTCTGAAGAATTAACGGCTGTGACCGGTTCATTGTAACTATGCCCGCGTCGGGACATGAACCGGGATTTACCGGAACTTTCGCCATTCGGCTCCTGTGAGCGGCGAAAGACTTCCTTGCGCCGTACCGGTTTTCTAAGTTTATCCGGAAACCTCCACGAATGTCTGCCAATCAAGTCCCACCCACAAACGGCAAGCTCCGCACCGTCGCGCAGAAGCTCGTTAGAACCTTTGAACCCGTCAAGGTCAATGCTGCCCGGAACTGCGAACACGTCCCGTCCGTATTCCGCCGCACGGGAAGCTGTAATCAGCGAGCCGCTTCGCAGCGGAGCCTCTACAACGCATATTCCAAGACTTAGCCCCGCTATAATGCGATTCCTCGCCGGGAAAGTAAAACGCGTTGCCCTATCGCCGGGCGGATACTCTGAAATCAGGCAGCCGTTGTTCTCAACTTCACGAAACAGACGGTCATTATCAGCCGGAAACACAATGTTAATACCAGTGCCGAGAACTCCCGCAACTTTTCCTCCGGCTTTAAGCGCACCGCGAGCCGCCGCGCTGTCTATTCCCGCCGCAAGTCCGGTAACGACCAAGCCGCCGCTGTTTGAAACCTCAAAACCTATTTTCTCCGCTGTCATTAGACCGTATCGGGACGCTCTGCGCGTTCCGACAATTGCGGCCGCACATTCAGCATCAAAATCCGGCATTGTGCCGAGTACATATAACATAACGGGAGCGTCAAATACGTTAGCCAGCCGTTCCGGATAGTGTTCGCTGATTATCGGAATCATATTCACACGAAGTTTCAAGCAGCGTTCATAAATCGCCTTCGCTTCGTTCAAATATTTGTTTTCGATTGCTTGAATCTCCGCAGCTTTGACATTATCCATATGGCTGAAAGCAGACGGAACAGATTCATAAAGCTCGTGAATGTTCGGGCAGCGTTCAAGTATGCGCAAGCGAGTCTCCGGACGCATTCCCGGCAACCGGGAAAACCATATCCAGTAAATAAGCTCCGGCATTATACAGCCCTCCTTTTGGAATTATCGGTATGTTTCTTCAGCGTTTCCTAATTAATGATTTCTGAATTGCCACATCAGTATTGCCGCCGCACTTGCGGCGTTAAGCGACTCGGAAGAAGCGCCCATCGGAATCGTAACTTTGTACTCGCTTGCCGCGATAAGAGATTCGCTGAGACCATTCCCCTCATTGCCGATTGCAACCGCGAACTCGCCGGGGGGCACGAACTTATTTGCGGGAACTCCGTCCCTTGCAACCGCCGCAATTACCGGCAATCCGAGTTCTCTTACATCTGTAATCCGCGCAATCGGTACCCGGAATGCCGCACCCATCGCGCCGCGAATAACTTTCAAGCTCCACGGGTCGGCACAATCACCAAGCATTGCAATGCCGTAACCAAGCGCTCCTGCCGTACGGATAATAGTTCCGGCATTGCCGGGATCCTGAACGTTTTCCATAAGCACAACGCATTTCGGAAGTTCCGGCTGGAGATAGCTGTTCGGAATCTTCGCAGAGAACACCGCGTCCGGAGGGCTTTGCATATCGGCGATGTATCCAAGAATCTCCGGCGCGGCGTTCTCAGCCGTCAATAACGCGGTTATTTCAAGTTTAGCCGCGATAGCTTCATCATAGAGCTTCCTTCCGGCGGCAAGGAACTCACCGCATTCCTCACGGTATTTTGCGCTGCCGCCGAGCTGCCGCAGACGCTGAACCTGCTTATTCTGCCGCGACCTGATTATTTCCATCTGTCAAAGCCCCCGCCAGCCGTAACGCGGCGTCTATCTTATCCTTATCCTTTGTCTTCCAAGTCTCAAGGCACAGATACTCAATATTGCCCCAATCAGTTTGATTAACCGGAGCTTTAGGAAGCGCCTGAATTACAGGCGAACCGCCGACATATACACGATACCACGTCTCATCGGAATCCTCTTTCAAACCAAGCCGTTCCGCTCCGTCAAAGTCTCCTCGGTCACCGTGTACGCGCGACTGTTTGTCGTCAAGCAAAAAGACAAGCATTAAATTCTCCGCTTTGCTTATAGCAAGCTCAAATTGCTGATAATTGCTCTCCCCGCCGCCAAGCTCATTGCCGCTTAGATTCATATACCGAATATCAATATTGATTTCGCCGTCATTATTTAAATCGCCGACCGTTTCTGCCGCCAATTCACGAAGCGGCTGCAGGCTCTCTTCAGAGATGTCAAATCCCGCTGCTATGGCAATACCGAAGTCATAATGAACTTTATTCAGCGCGTCAACCGTCAGAAACACAACTATCGCGACCGCCGCCGCAACCGCAAGCACAATTTTAAGGTAGTGGTACGCAAATACATTATGCCACCACCATTGGAATCCCTTTTTAGAGCCGCTGCCGTTGTCCATCTGATTTTTCCTTCCGCCGTCAATCATTCCACAGGCTTCATCGTCGGGAACAGAATAACCTCTCTTATCGTGGCGCTGTCCGTAAGCAGCATAACAAGGCGGTCTATCCCGATACCGCAGCCTCCTGTCGGAGGCATACCGTATTCTAAAGCGGTAATGAAGTCCTCGTCCATCATTGCGGCTTCTTCGTCACCGGAATTCCGCGCGTCAAGTTGCTTTTGGAAGCGTCCGCGCTGATCGACGGGATCGTTAAGCTCGCTGAACGCGTTCGCAAGCTCGCGCCGCGCAATGAATAACTCAAAGCGTTCCGTAAGCCGCGGGTCATCGGGACAACGCTTAGCAAGCGGAGAAACTTCAACCGGGTGGCGTGTAATAAACGTCGGCTGAACTAATTTGTCTTCAACCTTTTGATCAAAGCACTCAAACAGAATATTACCCCACGTAAGTTCTTTAGGAAGGGTTACACCAATAGATTTCGCCGCCGCAACCGCATCCTCCGCGCTTGAAAAGCTGTCAAAGTCCATGCCGGTATATTCCTTTACCGCTTCCGCCATCGTCATACGGCTGAACGGGGCGGATAGGTCAAGCGTTTCCCCCTGATACGAAACAGCTTCCGGAGTAAGCCCGGCGAACTCAACCGCTTTTTGGAATACGCCCTCTACGCGCGTCATCATCCCGTTCATATCCGTGAACGCCTCGTAGAACTCCACCGTCGTAAATTCCGGGTTATGCGTCGCGTCCATACCCTCATTGCGGAATATATGTCCGATTTCATATACGCGGTCTAAGCCGCCGACAATCAGCCGCTTCAGATTAAGTTCCGTCTCAATACGCAGGTACATCGTAATGTCAAGAGCATTATGGCTCGTTATAAAACGCCGCGCCGCCGCGCCGCCG
>JAITQY010000059.1 GCA_031288675.1 Oscillospiraceae bacterium
TGAAAGCATCCTGCTTATCGGCGCGGTGCTTGGGAAAGACGCGGAAGCCCAGTCGCTTGTCGATAGTATGAAAACTGCGTTTGCGGATATTGCCGCAAATCAGGTTGCGGGTACCGTATATTTTGAAGTTTCACCCCTTGAATTCGGTCTTTGGACTGCCGGAAAAGGTACGTTTATGGACGAAGCCGCAACCGCTATGGGCTTAACAAACGTTTTCGGAGATGTAGAGGGTTGGGCAGAAATCTCTGAAGAACAGGTTTTGGAGCGCAATCCGGATTACATCGTTACTATCGGAATGTATTTCGGGGAAGGCTTGAAGCCCGATGAGGAGATTTACGCGCGTCCCGCATGGCAGGAGGTAAACGCTGTCGTCAATAAAGGCGTTATCAACATTGACGATAACTCGCTGGCGCGTCCGGGTCCGCGCCTTGTGGACGGCGCTATGCAGTTATACAACTTCGTAAAGGCTGCGATTGGTGAATAAGAAACGTGAAGGTTTCCGCGCCGGAGAGTATATTATCTTCGGCGCGGTGACGCTTGCAATAATGGCTCTTTGCGTCTGCATCGGAAGCGTAAATGTTCCGCTTAGCGAGTTCACAAATAGCGTGATCATAAAAACTGTTCGCTTGCCGAGAGTATTATGCGTCGCGCTTGTCGGCGCGTCTCTTTCTGTCGGAGGTGCGGCAATGCAAGGGCTTCTGAAAAACCCGCTTGCGGACGGCGCTACGCTTGGCGTAAGCGGAGGCGCATCGCTCGGAGCGGTATTGGCGATGGCATTTGGGATAACGATACCCGGTATTCCGTTCGCGGGCAGTGTAGTTATGTCGATGGCGTTAGCCTTCGTTTCGCTTGTCATCGTACTGTCGCTTGCGTATAAGCTTGATTACAGCCTTTCTACGAACACGATAATTCTGCTTGGCGTGATTTATTCAATGTTTGTAACAAGCATAACCTCCTTACTTGTGACCTTTGCAGGTGAAAAAGTACGCGACATTATGTTTTGGACGCTCGGAAGCCTGTCGGGAAGCAGGTACAGTGACGCAATAATGCTTGCCGCCGCGCTTTTGATATTCGGCGGTATACTGATGGCAAAATCGCGCGAGCTTAACGCATTCGCAATCGGAGAGGACAACGCGCGTCATGTCGGCGTAAATGTGCGCGGAGTAAAATTCACCGTGCTTATTTGTGTCAGCGCGCTCATCGGGGTTTGCGTCAGCGTAGGAGGTACTATCGGCTTCGTTGGACTGGTAACTCCTCATATGCTAAGAATGATCGTTGGACCGAATCATAAACGTCTTCTGCCGGCAAGCGTATTCGGCGGTGCGAGTTTCCTTATGCTTGCCGATTTGATAGCGCGTACATTGCTTAATCCGCGTGAGTTGTCTATTGGCGTGATTACAAGCTTCGTAGGCGCGCTTTTGTTCGTTTGGATTTTCTACACATCAAGGAGATCGAAGAAATGACTATGCTTGATGTGCGAAATTTAACGGTTTCCTACGGTAAACTAATTGTTGCTGATAACTTAAACTTATCGCTTGAATCCGGTCAGTGGCTGATGCTTGTCGGACCGAACGGGGCGGGGAAGTCAAGCATAGTCAGCGCTATTTCCGGAGGCACGGAATACACCGGAAACGTAACCTGTCTTGGCAAATCCGTTAAAGACTACAAGCCTAACGACTATGCCAAACTCGTCGGAGTGCTTACGCAAAGCCACAGTGTAGGGTACAGCTATACAGTTGAAGAAGTAGTGCGGCTCGGAAGATACGCGCATTCACCCGGACTTTTTGCCGGGAAATCCGATGCGGACGACGCTGCCGTAGAGGACGCTATTCAACGCGCGGGACTGGAACCGTATCTCAGGCAATCTGTACTTACGCTGTCCGGCGGTGAACTGCAGCGTACTTTTCTCGCTCAGGTATTCGCTCAGAACCCTAAAATACTGATACTTGACGAGCCTACTAACCACCTTGACTTGCAGTATCAGCGCGATATATTCCAACTGATACGCGAATGGCTGAAAGAACCAGAACGCGCGATTATCAGTGTCGTACATGACCTTTCGCTTGCCAAAGCGTACGGTACTCACGCATTGCTGATAAACAAAGGCAAAACGCTTGCGTACGGCGAAATCGGCGAGGTGCTGACGCGCGAAAAACTTCGGGAAGCGTATTCGATTGACGTGTACGAATGGTTTAGCGAACTTTACGGTCAGTGGCAGAATTAGATTAAAAGAACTTGGTGGTATCTTTGACGCCATCAGTGAACCGGAACGGATATATCAAATCATCAGTCTTATCTAAAGGAGGACTTTGGGTCGTTTGAAAGCGGTTGTTCGTATAATCTCAATTATTATAACTTTAGCCGCCGTACTCGCGGTGTTTATATTATCCGGCGCACCGGTCAAAGTGCGTGACTTACCTGCGGGCGAGAAAACCGTAGCGGATTTGCCGCCGGCTACGCCCACGCCTTACCCTTATGATACATCCCAACCTGCTGAGTATGCGATATTTCAGCCGTTGATTATAGACGCGGACGCAGCGGAGACTTCTGTATTCCGTGACGTGATTAAGCGGAATTGCATTACTCCGGAAGCATTTGAAGCGGAGCTGAACGCGATATATTCCGATGGTTACGTTCTCACGGACAAGCCTGTTGACGGCGAAAATCCGGACGTACCGTTTGGAAGAAAACCGGTCGTAATTGCGATTGACGCGGCTGGGCTTCGCTCCCGTTTTGACGGAGGCGGAATTGACCGCGCGGATAGCTCCGTATTCCTCAGCATCATATCGGATTTCATCTCAGAACACCCGGACTTTTCTCCGTTCGGAGCAAAGCCTTATGTGCTGGCTGAAAGCATAGATGAACTTCCGGAAGAAATCATTGCCGTGCTTGACAGTCAGGGATTTAACTTTGATTCTTTCGGCGGATTTGCTTCGCGTCCGCTTAACGTTGTAACGGTAGCGGTAGGCGGTGATGTACTGCCGGACGGGCGAATCGGCGAGAAAATCAAAACCGGCGAATACGAGTCGATATTTGATCCAATAATTGCTGGACGTATGCGCGATGCTGAGGTTTGCCTTGTAAATCTTGAAACCTCAGTGTCGACACGCGGCTCGGCTATTCCGGGCAAAACCTATACTTTCCGCAGCCCTCCGGAGAATCTCTCACTTCTTACAGATTATCTTGGCACGGACGTTGTTTCGCTTGCAAATAATCACACACTTGATTTCGGATGGGATGCGTTCTTTGACACCATCGAAAACGTTCGTAACGCCGGAATGACGGCTGTAGGAGCCGGCGAAAATATAACCGAAGCTGCGGAACCTTATGTTGCCGAAGCAGGCGGCAAAAAAATCGCGGTATTTGCCGCTAATCAAATATTGTCCTACTTGGATTGGCGTTCCGGAGATGACAAGTCCGGTCAGCTAATTGCGCGGGAAACCTCCGAAGTAAAGTGGCTTGGAGAACGTATTGCGGAAGCAAAAGAGATTTGCGATATTGTAATCGTTTACCTGCACTGGGGGATAGAGCGCGACCTTGAGCCGTCAGCCAATCAAACCAAAAGCGCCAAACTTCTTATTGACGCAGGCGCGGACGTTGTAATAGGCGCTCACCCCCATGTAGTGCAGAGCTTTGAATATTACAACGGTAAGCCGATAATCTACAGTCTTGGGAACTTCCTTTTTAATGCCCGAAATCCCGAAACAGTGGTATCATTTATCCACATAGCTGACGGTGATGTGATAGTCGAGGCAGTTCCGTGTAAAATCAATAACACTTTAACCTATCCGGTAACAGATACCGCGCGAACCGCTATGCTCGACCAATGGAGCAAGCTCTCGTATCGCTGCGGCTTTGATTCGCGCGGAGTACTAATACCGGATTAATAATAGATATTTTTTGAAAACATAAAAATTCATAATTTGTTTACGTTTGCATCTTGACAAATGATCCGCTTTGTGATATAATGCAGAGGAAATTAAAAGTTTAGCTTCTATAAGGGCAAACAATACCGCTCACCGTTGCTTTAATTTTCAATTTACAGCAACAGTGTGAAATAACGTGTATCTTGTTCGTGTTCTACATTTTGCCGCTGTACACCCACAGCCTATACCCTATGAAGTTTATCAGCATCGTGATGGCGGTAGTGATAATGTTGGCAAGCCAGTACTCGATTCCGGCTAAACTCCATATTTCGGCAAGAACGCTTCCGGCGATTAGACTGACGACGTTAACTGCGGCGAATTTCAGTACGCTGCCTTTTGCGCGGAATGTAAATTTGCCGTTCAGCAAAAAACTGCTTGCGCAGCCGCACAGATAGCCGACAGCCTGAGCGATCGGTTCAGAAACGCCCAGCAGATAGAATAGTCCGCTGCTGATTGCATAACTCAACAAGGTGTTCAGCGCGCCGACAACGCCAAACTTAACGAAAGTAACTATACGCGCTTTCAAAAATCAGCTGCTCCTTATTGCCGGATATATTCTTCCCGACAAACTTACCGCGCCGCTCGGAGTGCGCCATCTTGCCTAATATTCGACCATCCGGACTGATTATTCCCTCGACGCCGCCCTCGCTCCCGTTCGGGTTATCAACATAACGGAACGCGACCTGCACCTCCGGTATCGCACCGGTAAACCGCCCTTCGCCGTGTGAAATCGGCAGAGCGTGTTCCTCTCCGACTGTAAGCTTGCTAAGCCACGGCGAATTGACTGTGCACACTTTCGTGGTTACGTACTTCGCGATGTGCCGTCCGACCGTATTAAACGTCAGGGTAGGGGAATTCTCCGCGATTTCGCTTATTGTTCCGTATGGCAGCAATCCGAGTTTTATCAGCGCTTGAAATCCGTTGCATATTCCAATAGCAAGTCCATTGCGCTGATACAGAAGTTCGTGAACTGCGTCTGTCACGGCGGAGTTTCGGAAAATAGCTGCGATATATTTCGCGCTTCCCTCCGGCTCGTCACCGCCGCTGAACCCGCCGGGGATAAACAACAGCTTTGCCTCTCCAAGCGCTTTTGCAAGCGCGGAAATGCTTTCTCCCAGCGCAGACGGCGTAAGGTCGCGGATATTCACGGTTACCGGCTCAAATCCAGCGCGGCGAAGTACATTTGCTGTATCGTACTCGCAGTTAGTACCGGGGAATACCGGTATCACCGCCTTTATTTGAACACTTCGCATAACACGCCCTCCCATTTTTCGATCAAATCCGCGTCATTGAATTCCGATGTTGTAACGCCCAGTAATTTCCCTTTGTTTAATGGCACGGTAGCCTCCGCAATTATTGAACCGGCTTGACAATCGTCAGGTTGAATTGATTCGTCAGTTCGGTTAACCGAGATTTCATTACCCGCAGACAT
>JAITQY010000062.1 GCA_031288675.1 Oscillospiraceae bacterium
CCTTCTGTTACTGATTCTGACGTGAAAATTTTCATTTTTCTTTCCTCTGAATTGATGTGAAATGTTGTTAAAATTTTTAGTTATAAGGCGCTTTCCTCAAGGTTTTGCATTCAGGAAAACGCATTTTCAGCCGTTCAATACCTGTTCCGCCGCGTGAACGTCCTTGACGTTGACTACACCGTAAGCGACGCCGGGTTCGCCTATATATCCGTAAGCGTATTCAACATTTATACCTGCGCCGCTGAGCTTGTTAAGTTCCCTGTAGAACGCGCCGGGAGTGTGGTCAAGCCTTATTTGCAGCACATCCGTGACGTGCGGAACCTTGCCGTTGTCGATAAGCGCCTGTTTCGCCTTAGCCGTATCGTCAACGAGCAGGTGCAGGAAGCCGTATTCCTCCGTATCCGCAATTGAGAAAAACAACAGCTGGATATTAGCTTCGGTCAATATACGCAGGACATCGGCAACAGCGCCCTGTTTGTTCTGCGCGAACACTGATACTTGCTGAATGATCATAATCACCGCCTCCTTATTTTTAATTTGCGCGGAACGCTTTGTCGCGTTTATCGACTACGCGAACCGCTTTGCCCTCAGAACGCTGGATAACTTTCGGGTCAACAAGCTCTACCTTTACGGCAAGTCCAAGCATAGACTTGATAGCGTCGGCAATAGTACGTTGCAGACGCTGCAAATCCTTAATTTTGGAGCCGTGAAAAGTCTCCGGAGTAAGCTCGACAAGCACTGTGAGCTGATCAAGGTTACCCTCGCGCTCTACTATAAGCTGATAATACGGAGCAAGCCCGCCAAGCTCCAACAGTACTGCTTCCACTTGTGACGGGAATACGTTGACGCCGCGTATAATAAGCATATCGTCAGTACGTCCGGCAAACTTGGCGATACGCGTTCCCGTGCGTCCGCAGTGGCAAGGTGCGGAAATCTTTTTGCTTATGTCGTGAGTACGGTAACGCAGAAGCGGAAGAGCTTCTTTAGTCAGGCAGGTAAAAACGACTTCGCCGTACTGACCCTCTTCAACATCTTCGCCGGTGTCGGGGTCAATGATCTCGATAAAGAAGTGATCATCGGCAATATGAAGACCATCATGAGCCTCGCACTCATAGGCGACGCCCGGTCCGATGATTTCACTGAGCCCATAGATGTCAAACGCTTTGAGATGCAGCTTAGATTCTATCTCGCGCTTCATCGCGTCCGTCCACGGCTCCGCGCCGAAGAAACCGTATTTCAACGACAGGGAGTCGACAGGAATGTTGTTTTCCTCTATGTATTCCGCAAGGGTGAGCGCGTAAGACGGCGTACAAAGTACGAAAGTGGGTTTGAAGTCCTGCATGATCGTGATTTGACGTTTGGTGTTTCCAACGCTTGCGGGAATGGTGGCGCAGCCGATAGTCTCACTGCCGATATGACCGCCAAGCCCGCCGGTGAACAGTCCGTAGCCGTAGCTGATGTGACCTATATCATCCTTTGTAACTCCGCCCGCGCCGAGCGTGCGCCCCATAACCTCGCCCCAAACGTTAAGGTCATTGCGGGTATACCCGACAACGGTCTGCTTGCCGGTAGTGCCGCTGGAGGCATGGATGCGAACGACGTCGCTCATCGGTACGGCGAACAGCCCGTAGGGATAATTGTCGCGCAAATCGGTCTTATTTGTAAACGGAAGTTTCTTGATGTCCTCTATACCTCGGATGTCTTCCGGTTTAAGTCCCAGTTCGTCGAACTTCTTTTTGTAGAACAGCACGTTATCATAGTTGCGCTTGGCAACCACTTTCAGGCGTTCCGATTGCAGTTCGCGGAGCTGCCCTACCGGCATACATTCCGCCGCTTGATTGTAGTAATGGTACATTTCAGTTGACAATTAACGGCGTACAATTCACAATGTAATCGTGCGAGTCAATTGTGCCTCCTTAAATTAGTAGGTAGTATCAGCAGTAAGGTAAACAGACGTTAAGCGTCAATGGGAACAGTCCAGCCGAACGGGTCGGGAATACGTCCCCATTGGATGCCGGTGAGGTAATCATAGAGCTTTTGAGTAAGTTCCCCGATTTGACCGTTGTTGACTGAGATTTTATTGCCGTTATAGACTATCTCGCCTATGGGGCTGATGACAGCGGCTGTGCCGCTTCCCCAAGCCTCAGTACAGTTTGCAAGCTCCGCAGCCTCAATAAGGCGCTCGCTGATGTTAAGCCCCCAACCGCGTAGGATTTTAAGACAACTGTCGCGCGTTACTCCCGGGAGGATAGAACCCTGAAGCGCGGGGGTGGCGATCTCGTCACCGAATTTGAAGAAAACGTTCATCGAACCTACTTCCTCAATGTATTTGCGGTTAACTCCGTCAAGCCAGAGGACTTGACTGAAACCGGCTTTTCCGGCTTCCTCTCCGGCGCGCAGAGTAGCGGCATAGTTGCCGCCGGTCTTGGCAAATCCCATACCGCCTTTGACGGCGCGGACGTCTTTAGCCTCGACATAGATTTTGACGGGGTTAATACCCCCGGCATAATACGCGCCGACCGGACTTGCAATGATTGCGAATATGTAGGAACTTGAGGCATGCACGCCGACGTGAGGTTCTGTCGCAATGATAAAGGGACGCAGGTAGAGCGAGGTATCCGGCGCATACGGCACCCAATCCTTTTCAACAGAGACAAGGGTTTTAAGAGCCTCAAGGTAAATACCGTCATCTACCGGAGGGATACAAATGCGCTCACAGGAGTTGCGCATACGCGCAATGTTTGCCTCAGGACGGAAAAGCTGGATAGTTCCGTCCGCGCGCCGGTATGCTTTTAAGCCCTCGAAAACCTCCTGAGCGTAGTGGAATACCATAGCCGCAGGCTCTAAGGAAAACGGCGCATACGGCTCTATCCTTGCGTTGTGCCAGCCCTTACCGGCATCATAATTCATAACGAACATATGGTCTGTAAAGTATTTTCCGAACCCCAGTTTGTCAGGGTCAGGCTTCTGCTTCAGTGTCTCAGCCCGTTTGATTGCAATACTCATTGTCAGCAAACTCCTCAAAACGAATATATTCATTTTATAATAACACAGCATTCCCCAAATTGCAAGCATTTTTCGATTTTTATGCGTAAGGGCAGACAATGCAGGAGGTAGGCGTTAGGTATTAGGAGGTAGGAGATGAGGGATACGGTGGAATTGCAAATTAGTCATTAGTACATAGTCGGCAGTCGGCAGTAGACGAGGGATACGGCGGGCGAGCGGTGTTCGCCCCTACGAGGGACGGGAGATAGTCATTAGTCAATAGTCGTGAGTTGACAGGGGACGTGAGATGCGCCCTGCGGGGGAGCATTCATCATTAACTATTAGTCATTAATCATTACTCAAGCATTATAGCACAAAGCTTCTGATTTGTCAAGAGAAAAATATCGTGTAAACGTAAATAATTTGTGAACGGCTTTATATTTGCAGAGCAAAATAAAACGATAAGAAGTTGTGCTTTGCATCCAAGATCAGTGCGGATTTTACAGCGCAGAGTTATGACGGGTTGGCACGTGCGGCGGATTGCTTCCATACACGCACAACGTAAGAGCAATGTACGGAGCGCATATTTTTTCCTTGACAACGGCGTTGAGGTGTTGTATAATTCAAACAAAAAATAAACCCAAAAGGAGAAACACTATGGCGAACTTAGCGAAAGAATATGCGCCGAAAGCCGGTGCGTTATCCATTGGACAGTATTGTCCTCCGCTTTGCTTTGAGCTTGCCGGCAAACGCTTTGAGCTGAAAATGGACTACGGCGAAGATACCGGTGACGCCTCTCTGCATTTTCTTGACGAAAAGCGTGTGGAGTGGAGCATCAAAAGCAGCGGCGTAAGCAAGGTTGACGAGTACAAGTGCCTGAAGGGCGACGACTACACTTATCTTGTTAGCTGGTGTATTAAGGATCCGGAGAATCCGGATGAGGTTTCCAGCGAGAATCACACATGGGTAATCGACAAGGAACAGGGGCTGGTGACATTCCTGCGCTGTGTGAAGGGCGAGAACCCCTATTGGCCTTACCTGATTGAGAGCCACTTTACGTTCGGCGCAATCAAGGAAGCCGGAAAGACCATCGGACCGAAACGTCATGGGTTCACGGACGAGTGCATTGGCAGCTGTGTTCAGTGGACTTACGGACACGAGCTTTCCACAGTACATGTGTATTACAGCTCCAACTGGTACCGCATTACATATCCGAAAGACGCGGTCGTATCGGAACAGGGCGCGGCTCAGAACGAGCAGCTTAACAGCCTACTTAAAGACCTGCCGGGTTCTGACGAACCGGCATACTACATCAAAATCAAAGAGGGGATGTATCTTGTCAGCCTGACGGAGCAGAATATGGAGCGGTATGTCGGCGATAAAGTCGGATTCCGCAGCGATACGCTTTGCTTCCTTGATAACTACAATCGCATGTATGACGTGGGACGCGGATATGGCACGAGTACGTTCACTGCCGGAGCGCCGGGCGCGGACGGCAAAGTTCCGGACGCGGACGCTCCGCTGCCGAAAGACGGCGAGATATTCATTATGATCGGCGCATACGGCAAGCCGGGGGATGCAGACGACCATTTTTTTACGGATCCGAACCCGTACACAGTATAAGGCAACTGTTCGATAAAATAAAGTCGGGCGGCAAATAGTACGGGTAGCGAAAAGCAACTTAGCAGGGGCGGAGAAATAATCCGCCCCTGGTAGAGTTACCGGAATATTATAAAACAGTTAAGATAAGGAGTATATAAAAATGGTAAAGTCAAATATACGAGTTTCAAATATACAAGTTTCTAAAGAAGGAAATGGATGGTCCGTTAACGTAGGAAATCGTAGAGAAAATAAAGTAAAAACCGAAACAAAAACCGATGCCGTGCGTATAGGTAATGTAATTTCAAGAAGAACAGGAAAAAAACTTATCATACAAGAATAAAAAACTATATGAAAATGAGGTAGCCAAATGGGTAAACAGCCAACAGACCATCCTACTATAGCCACAATGTATGATTTTGATAAAACACTATCTACAAAGGATATGCAGGAATTTACTTTTATACCTAAAGTTAAAATGAACCCATCGGATTTTTGGAAAGGAGCAAATAAACTCACAAAAGAAAATAAGATGGATGGAATTCTGGCATATATGTATCAAATGATATTCAAAGCAAAAAGCGAACACGTTCCAATAAAGCGCGGAGCATTTGTTGACTTAGGTAAGGATGTGGAGTTTTATCAGGGAGTTGAAACTTGGTTTGACCGCATTACAACATATGGGAAAATGCTTGATATAGATATTGAGCATTATATAATCTCATCTGGATTGCGTGAAATAATAGAAGGAACAAGAATATACTCAAAATTTAAAGAAGTTTTTGCGTGTGAGTATTTCTATGATGAAAATGATGTGGCAGTGTGGCCGAAGAATGTTGTAAACTATACAACAAAAACCCAATTTGTTTTTAGAATAAACAAAGGTGTTCTTGATATTTCAGATGATAATTCATTAAACAAGTATACGCCGGATGAAAATAGACCTGTCCCGTTTAGAAATATGATATACATAGGAGACGGGTTAACCGATGTTCCGTGTATGAAACTTGTCAAAGTAAATGGGGGCTATTCAATAGCAGTATATCAAGAAAAACAAAAGGCGGAAGATTTAATTCGGGATGGACGAGTAAATTTTATTGCCAAAGCTGACTATCAAGAAAATAGTGAACTTGATACTTTTGTGAGGGATATAATAAGCAAAATGGCAATGGAAGATAATCTAAAAAGAAGGAGTGAGGAGCAGTATAAAGAAAGTAAACAAACGTAATAGAGTTAAAGCTTTCTTTTTTGAATAATACTATGATAAAAAATATTGAATCGGGAGAAAACGCTAAATATATCGTCCAGACTTTACAGGCTCCGGCGACCGGAACTCCGGTATTTCAGGCGTTCTATAAGACGTGGGCGGACAGAATCCTGTGGATTGACGGAGAGGTCGTGCCGGGTGCGTTCCAAATGAACACATCGTGGTACTTCGCCGCGCCGGAATCCGGTAAGGAGCAAGTGTTTGACGAACACGCGCACGGATACGACGAGATAATAGGGTTCTTCGGTTCTAATCCGGAAGATAAATATGACTTGGGAGCGGTCATTCAGCTTGCGATAGACGGCGAATGGCATGAGCTTACACGCTCCAGCCTGATTTTTGTGCCTGGCGGAATGAAACATATGCCGCTTAGGATACTTAAAGTTGACCGTCCTATTTTTCACTTCAGCGTAGTTATGAATTCGGCGTATGACGGTGAAACGGCGTACAAGTAAAGCGTTTGCAAAAGTATTAGAAAAAGCGGCATAATTTCGCGAGCCATAACGCGCGCGGGGACAAGTTGCCGTTGCGCGAATTGTCGTGTCTGTTGGCGTATTGCTTTGGGGAACACGCGTGTCAGAACGGTAACAATTAAGAAATTGTAAACATACAAAATGTGAAAATAATCAGAAATCTTTTTTATTCGACCGCATATTTCCTGTATCGCCCTTAGTTTACATAATTTACAACCCTGTTTCACATTGTAACAAAAAAAATTAGGTTTTTATAAAAAAACTATTGACGAGCCTTAAGATAGGTGTTACAATTAAGCAAAATGAAGATTTCTATCTAAAGGATGGTTTACATAATTATGGCTTTTACCTTAGAAAACGACGCTGTCGTTAACATCAAAGTCGTCGGCGTAGGCGGAGCGGGTAACAATGTTGTTAACCGTATGATTGAGGCTCAGGTTCAGGGCGTGGAGTTCATCGCGGTAAACACAGACCGTCAGGTACTGGCGGTGTCCAGAGCTTCCACTACGATACAAATCGGCGAAAAGCTCACTCACGGTCAGGGCGCGGGCGCCGATCCTGACGTAGGGCGCAAGTCGGCGGAAGAAAGCCGTAACAATATTGTCAAGGCGCTTGAGAATACTGATATGGTATTCATCACTGCGGGAATGGGAGGCGGTACCGGAACCGGTGCGGCGCCTATCGTTGCGGATATTGCCCGGGAGCTGAATATACTAACTGTAGGCGTCGTTACCAAGCCGTTCAGTTTTGAAGGCCGCCGCCGCAGGGAGCAGGCTGAATACGGAATAAGCGAGCTGTTAGAGAAAGTAGACAGTCTACTTGTGATTCCTAACGACAGGTTAAAGTTCACCACTGACCAAAAAATTACGATGATCAATGCGTTTGCGATTGCCGATGCGGTACTTCTTCAGGCAGTTACAAGCGTATCTAATCTTATCACTGACACAGGGTTTATCAATCTCGACTTTGCCGATTTAAGCAGCATTCTGAAAAGCGGAGGCTATGCTCATATGGGCGTCGGTCGTGCCAGCGGCAAGAATAAGGCTGAGGACGCGGCAAAAGCGGCAGTTGCCAGTCCGCTTATGGAGACCTCCATTGAGGGTGCGCGCGGCGTGGTCGTAAGCATTACAGGCAGCGATGATATGACGCTTGACGAGGTTGAAGCGGCTGCCGGAATGGTTGAGCGCGCGGCTCATCCGGATGCTAATATCATCTTCGGCGCGTCATTTGACCCGGCTCTGAACGATGAAATTAAAGTCGTTGTCATTGCCGCGGATTTTGCTGTTGCTGAGCGCACGCTGCCTACTGATTTCACCAGCCACCGCAGCGGAACCGGCATCCGCTCGGGCGGCTTCTATAGTAACCCTCCGTCAGAAGCGGCTACGGAAACTCCGATGACGGCAACACCTACGGACGATGACAACGACGATCCGTTTGAGAAGATATTAGAGATTTTTAACTCGAAGTAATATCAGAATATAAAAATATCCCCGGATGCACAATGTGCATCCGGGGATATTTAATTACTCAATTATTTCGGCGTACATTTGAGCCTCTTCAATGAAGCGGTCATATTCTTCCTGAGTGATAAAACCAGTTTCAATGTTGTGGTTTTGATTTTCTAAAAACTCTTCCCATTGCGTTTTGACAGGCTCGCCGGACGCTTCAAATTCTTCTACTTGCTTTACAAGTTCTTCGAGCGTGATTTCTCTGTCGCCAAAATATGTCCGCAGAATAGGATCACCTTCCGTTTCTTCATATCTACCCTGCACAGCTCCGGCAATATAAAACTGTGTCTCATTTGTGATATATCCGCCCCCTATGCCGGGATATTTGAGAAACAGCAAATATTTATTACCGATTTCAAATGGAGGTTCTAATTCTGCAATAACCTCTAAGCCGTCAATTATTCCGCCCTCCAAACGAATAGGGACATTTGATATGTCATATTCAGGTCTTCTGTTTTGCAGAATGATCTCAGGGTCAATGTAATAGTCCGTGAAAACACTAAAGCTTCCTGACACATCTTCTCCGTCAGCTGCGGCGCGAACTGACGCAACGGAACGGATTTTTATCGGGTCACCGTTGTCGTATATCGTGCCGTATACAATAACGTCCGCTTCGGCAATTAGTTGTGTTACATCCTTTTCTACAAGCAATCCTGAACTAATGATTTTATCTGTTTTTCTTATCCCTGTGGGTTGGATTTCCTGCCTTGGAGAGTTTATCAGTACTGCCTTTGATATAAAAAACGACATCACTGGTAATCCGACCAAAATCGATATAATTATTACTATTTTTAATTTTTTCATATATTTTATCCTCCTTATTTAATAAATCCACTGGATTCCATTAATATCGTCTTGTGCCAATGTTCTTCTGACGGTATTTACCGGCATTTGATAGAACATAACTGCTCCGTTAGCATATGATTCACTAAGTCCGGCAGCGTGTCCAAGCTCATGCCAAAATACGGAGCCGGTATCAAGACAACCTATCTGAGCGCTGTTTGCCCAGTTCAAATACATATTAATATTTATGTCTGCACTGGTTATATAACTTCCAATATAATAACGTTTCGTGTTTCCGGCATAAACATTACTACCCATGTCTACTCGATAAACATAGTTGTTTCCGTCATCTTGCGGATATTGTGTAAGATGATGTGATGACCCTGACCTACCCAAGATATTTTTAGTACGTCCGGCTTTGGCGTTCCACTCCAGTACCCCGTCTAAAAAATGAGCCTTTGATAATGATGAAAAGTTTGCGTTCATTGTAAATTCTATTGTAGTATTACTTGCAATGGAATATCCGCTTGCCGAGTAACCATATACCATAACTGGAATCCCCAGTGACAGCAGAACTGACATCAACATAAGTAAACCTAAAAGTCTTTTTATTCTCATAACGACCTTCTCCTTTTGTGTAAGATTATTTATTTCTTAAGTTTAATCTATCTGTCGGCGGTGACAGGATACATTGAATACCACATTGGTATCACCTCTCTTATATTCTCACCATATTCACCTTGTGTTATTTGTAAATAAATTAAAATAAAGGACTTTATTATTTAGTGAGAGGCTTTACCGGATTTTCGGTAAAGCCTCTCTTTTTCAAAACGTCAGTTCCGTTCGCCCGATTAAGTCATTTTGCAAGTCTTCGGAAAGCTCCACGAAGTATGCGCTGTAGCCCGCAATACGCACTACAAGCCCTTTGAATTTATCCGGATTATTCTTTGCCGCGAGCAGAGTTTCGCGCCCGACAATCGAAAACTGCGACTGCATTCCT
>JAITQY010000103.1 GCA_031288675.1 Oscillospiraceae bacterium
GCGTAAAATAATGCTCCAGATCAGCTAAATCCTCCGCCATAGCGTTAATAATATTTTCAGGCAGTCTGCCGCCGAGTATCATCGGCAGATACGCTTCTAACTCGTCAAACTCCACTATCTCATAACTGTCCGCAAGCCTTGCGGCAAAACGCGTTCCTATCCAAAAGTCAGACAGCAATGCAGACAGCAGCTGTTCAGACAGATCAAACCATTTTGAGCTATCCGTCAGATTGAGCCGTTCGGCGAGCTTACCGCACGCCTCTGACAGCAAGATACAGTAACTGAGTAAATCCGGACCTATCACCGGCGCGCCTTTAGCGAACATCGCGCTGAAATCATATCCGCTCTCACAACCGTGCTTATAAAACGGCAAAGTCTGCCCGAACCCTCGTTTGCGCGTCCAGTAATCGCACAGCTTGCTAAGTCCCTCGTACATCTTACGGCAATGCTCCGGCGTGAGCGCGTTTCCGAAGCGCTCCAAAAATATAAGCGCCGCAAGCCCGTGTATCGGCGGTTTAGTAGCGGTGATGTTTACATACCGGTCGTCTACTAAGTCCGGCAGTTCACCTTGCGCGTCCATATTCGGAAACAGATTCATAAGCGTTTGCACCGCGTGGTCTGCATCGTTCATCAGCAGTGAATGAAAAACCTGATGCCAGCTGAAACACGCCTGCTCCGTCGGTTTGGAGAACAAAATCGCGGCTTCTTTTAGCTCTCCGCGCGGCGCAATTTGGCATACCCAAATCATATAAACGCACATGCGCTTTAATGCGTCATGCTTTTCCCCAACCTCCGGATACATTGCGTACCACGCGTCAAAATCCGCCTGAGCGTCCCTGACACAATCATCAAACGCGGTAAATTCATCAGGCGCATACCCGCGCTCAAATATCGCGTACTCATTCTCTGAGACGGCGGCGACATCAAACAAGTCATTAGGTTCGGCTTGCAGGCTAACGCCTTTACATCTTACTCTAAGCGCGCCGGAGTCGTCGAACGCGAGTTCCGCGTATCCTGCGTTCTCTGCCGAAACCGTAAGTTTTGAGACGTCTGCGGAATATTCACAGTGCGGCTTCTTTCCGTCTGCCGTGAAGAACAACTTTATACAATGCGATTTCTCCGAGCCCTCAGCGTATGTTCTCCGCTGGACGTGAACGCATATATTCCCGTTTTCAACCGTGGCGGATATGTACGATAACCTCCGCGAGAACGGCACTTTAGCCAAATCAATGCTCATATTATCACCTCTTAAAACAATTATACCACTACGCTCCGCCGTTTGCAATAATTTTCTGCATTGTTAATTTTGAATCTTAATAAAAAACACTTGACAAATCGGGAAAAGTGTGGTACAATGCACAGGTAAGTAAGTTAGGAGTATGGAGAGTGGGCTGAAACAGCCCGCTCTCTTTCACAGATTAAAACAAATGAGTAAACTAACCGACCGCATTTCCGAAGCCGCACAGCCGGTTATTTCCGCGCTGGGACTTAACCTTTGGGATGTGGAATATCTTAAAGAGGGCGGGCAAAACTACCTGCGTGTATATATTGACCGTTCGGAGGGCGTCAGCCTTGACGACTGCGAGGCGGTCTCCAAAGCGCTTGACCCTATTATTGACGAGTTAGATCCCATTCCGGACAGCTATATTTTCGAGGTCAGCTCTGCCGGAGCCGAACGTACGCTCAAACGTCCGGGTGACTTTGAGCTTGGCATCGGCAGGGAAGTGGTGGTCAAACTCTACCGTACCCGAAACGGTAAGAAAGAGTTCTCCGGAACTCTCTCCGGCTATGACCGCTCCTCAGGAGACGTCACCGTTACCATAGATGAAAGCACCGAAACTTTTACCGCAAGCGAAATCGCTAAAATACACTTGAGTGTAAAATTATAATTTAAGTACACATAGGAGATTCAGACAGATGAACGCCGAAGTTTTTGCCGCGCTCGATATGTTAGAGGTCGAGCGCAACATCCCGAAAGAATATATGCTGGAAAAGCTCAAGCAGGCTATGTTTAAAGCCGTTAAGGAACAGATGAAGAAAGCAGGCAACCCTGCTGCCGGAGAGGGCGCGGAAGTCGAACTTGACGGTAAAAATAAAGTTATGCGCGTATACATTGCCCGCACCGTAGTTGCTGACGATGAACCGGAGGAAGAAATTATTCCGGTCACGGACGAAACCGGCGAATCCGAGAATTTTTCAGAAACCGTCGTGCAAGCCGAAGGCGATGAAGCTGCTGAAGAAATAGACGAAGACGAACCGTATTACATCAAGCCGCGCCGTAACCGTGCTATCGAACTCACGCTTGAAGAAGCGCGGGCGGTCAAGCCGGACGCTGAAATCGGCGACGTTATCCGCGAGGAACTTGACTCTATGAAGTTTGGTCGCATTGCCGCTCAGGCGGCAAAAAGCGTTGTTATACAGGCTATACGCGAGGCTGAGCGCGGTATGCTCGCGGACGCGTTCAGCAGCAAAGAGCATCAGCTTCTTTCCGGTCAGGTACACAAAGTCGATTCCCGCGCAGGCTTAGTGTTCATCAAAGTCAGCGGAATGGGCGATACGGGAGTTGGCGAAGACACGGCGGAGGCGGTTCTTCCGCCTGAAGAGCAGGTTCGCGGAGAGGATTACCAGGAGGGTCAGCGTCTTAAAGTCTATCTGATTCAGGTAAACCGGGACGTCCGACGCGGTCCGCAGGTCATAGTATCGCGTACCCATATGGGATTAGTACGCCGCCTTATGGAGCTTGAAATTCCGGAAGTAGCGGAAGGCGTCGTGGAAATCAAGGCAATCGCCCGTGAACCCGGACTTCGTACAAAAGTAGCTGTGTTTTCTAACGATCCTGCGGTTGACGCTGTTGGAGCCTGCATCGGCGAGCGCGGTCAGCGTATTGACCTGATCGTTAAAGAACTTCGCGGTGAAAAAATCGACATCATTCCTTACTATGACGACGCAGAAAAATTTATCGGCGCGGCGCTTGCTCCGGCTGAGGTTTACAGTGTGGTGCTTGAAGCAGGAACCAAGAAAGCGCGCGTCGTCGCGCCGGACGCTCAGCTTTCGCTTGCAATCGGCAAAGAGGGCAAAAACGCCAAACTTGCGGCAAAGCTCACAGGGTACAAGATTGACATTCGCCCGGCAAGCGAAGCGGTCGATAGGTCGCGCTTCAATACGGAACAGTTCCAGGCTCTCAGCGCGCTTCTTAACTCTGACGAAGAAGCTGAATAACCGGAGCGTAATTATGGAAAAGACCCGCAAAATTCCGGAGCGCCAATGTCTTGGCTGCCGTGAACACAAGCCGAAAAGCGAACTCATACGCATTGTACGCTCTCCGGATCACAACGAAGTCACGCTTGACTTCAAAGGCAAAATGAACGGTCGTGGCGCCTACATTTGCCCAAAAACCGAATGCCTTAAACGTGTCCGCAAATCCGGAGTTATCGGCAGACAGCTTGAAGTTACAATCCCCCCCGAAGTATGGGACGCATTGGAGAAAAGTATTGAACAATCAAAATAAACCCGACAAAATCCTTAGCTTTCTCGGTTTGTGCCTTAAAGCCGGAAAGCTCGAAATCGGCGAAGAATCCTCAGGCGCGGCACAGCGCAGCGGAAAAGCCAAACTTATACTCGTTGCTTCCGATGCTTCGCCGGGCACGGCAAAAAGGGCGGGTGACTACTCTGAGTGGGGCAATATCCCTTTGATTAAGCTCACTCACAGCAAAGAGGAACTCGGGGAAATGCTCGGCAAGCGCGTATGCGCGGTGCTCGCGGTAACTGACAAGGGTATGGCAAAAGCTATGGCGGCAAAAATAGAAGAATTACAGTGGCAATAAAGAAAATTCAAATTATTAAACCGGGGGTTATAAATGGCAGTCCGAAACAAAGTACACGAGGTCGCAAAGGATTTAAGTGTACAATCCAAAGAAATTACTTCAATACTTGGGAAGTACTTAACAGAGCCCAAAAGTACTCAGCAGCCGTTGACTGACGAGGAGCTTAACATTGTCTTTGACGTGCTTACGCTCGAAAATCAGACTGACGGTCTGTTCGAGATTATGGAAGGCGCTCTCAAAAACCCTCCGCCTAAACCTGCGGAGTCTGCTTCGGAGCAAAAGGCAGATAAGCCCAAAGCTCCTTCCAAACCCTCAGCCAAGAAGCCGGAGGCGCCGCCAATCACGCAGGCTGACAAACCCAAGTTTGATAAAACTTCGGATACTTCCCCGCCCGAAATCAGCGACCCCAAAAAGCTCGAGGACGCTAAGGAGGCGGAGCGCAACCGCAATCTTCTGAGATTCGCCGTTCCTGCCGCGCCGTACTCCAAAGACAAGAAGAAACGCGAGCAGGACAAGAAACAGTCTCAGCGCGCCAATCAGCTGCAAACGCTTCAACGTGACGTCCCGGTCGTTGCAGGCGGCGTCACTTTTGAGGAACGCAAAGAAACCAACGACCGCAAGCGTGTTATTGACACCAGCGGCGCTACTGTCAACCTTGCCAAATATGACGACCGTTTCAACTCTTATGAGTCAGAGCGCGACGCAAACAATTCCGGTAAGCAGAAGCTGAAAAAGAAAAACGACCGCAACACTCAGCAACCTACTATGGCTCAGGGAGCAAAAAAGCGCAGCGAATTACGCGCCAAAGAACAGCGCAGACTGCTTGAGGAAGCCCGTAAACAGGTGCTGACAGTTCCGATACCGGATACTATCAGCATAGGCGAACTCGCGTCGCGTATGAAAAAAACCGTCGCTGAAACGCTTAAACAGTTTATCAGGCTTGGTACGTTCGTTACGATCAACGATATTGTTGACTATGATACCGCAGCCCTTGCCGCGATGGAACTCGGCTGTAAAGTAGAACGCGAAGTTACCGTTTCCATTGAAGAAAAATTATTCGGTGACGAAATTGACCGCGATGAAGACCTAACGCTCCGCGCTCCGGTCGTAGTAGTTATGGGTCACGTAGATCACGGCAAAACGTCTCTGCTTGACAGGATTCGCGACGCTAACGTCGCGGACGGCGAAGCCGGAGGAATCACTCAGCACATCGGCGCGTATCAGGTTGAGGTCAACGGCGATTGGCTGACTTTCCTTGATACTCCGGGTCACGAAGCATTTACGTCTATGCGCGCGCGCGGAGCTATGATTACAGATATTGCTATCCTCGTCGTTGCCGCAGACGACGGCATTATGCCGCAGACGGTCGAAGCCATTAACCACGCTAAGGCGGCGGATATTCCGATTATCGTCGCTATAAACAAGATGGATAAGGCTGGCGCTAATCCTGACCGTATCAAGCAGCAGCTTACCGAATATGAACTTATCACTGAAGACTGGGGCGGCGACACTATCGCCGTACCGATTTCAGCCAAAACCGGAATGGGCATTGACACTCTCCTTGAGATGGTCAAACTAACCGCTGAAATGCGCGAACTCAAAGCTAACCCCAACCGTCTCGCTAAGGGCGCGGTCATTGAAGCCCGTCTCGACAAGGGTCGCGGACCTATCGCAACTCTGCTCGTACAAAACGGTACGCTGAAGCGCGGTGATGTTATCATTGCGGGTACTGCGGTCGGTCACGTACGCACGATGACAAACTCGCGCGGAGAGCAGATTGACGAGGCGGGTCCCAGCGTTCCTGTTGAAATCACCGGACTTTCTGAGGCTCCTGCGGCTGGCGAAGACTTCAGCGCGGTCACTGACGAGCGTATGGCGCGCGAACTTGCCGGACAGCGTATTTTCAATTCCAAATCCGGCGGCGGAGCAGTCACAGACCGCAAGGTCAGCCTTGATAACCTCTTTGATACTTTGCAGGAGGGGGAACTTAAAGAGCTTGCGATCATCGTAAAAGCGGACGTTCAGGGTTCCGCCGAGGCAGTAAAGGCAAGTCTTGAAAAGCTCGAAAATCCGGAGGTGCGCGTTCGCGTCATTCATAGCGCGGTCGGCACAGTAACCGAAAGTGATATTATGCTTGCCGCTACTTCAAACGCTATCATAGTTGGCTTCAATATTCGCCCGGACAGCGCCGCTCGCGACAGTGCGGAGCGTCAGGGTGTTGATATGCGGATGTACCGCGTCATATACGAGTGCGTCGAAGAAATCGAAGCGGCAATGAAAGGTATGCTTGCCCCTAAATACCGCGAAAATGTTCTCGGTCACGCGGAAGTGCGCGAGGTCTACAAAGTCAGTAAGGTCGGCGCGGTTGCTGGTTGCTATGTGCGTGAGGGTTCCATTAAGCGCGGCAGCAGCGTACGCGTTATCCGCGATGGAATCATTGTCTTTGAGGGCGCGCTGGCAAGTCTCCGCCGGTTCAAAGATGACGTCCGCGAGGTAGCCAGCGGATACGAATGCGGTATCGGGGTAGAAAAGTTTAATGACATTAAAATCAGCGACATAATCGAATCTTTTGAGATGGAAGAAATAAAATAATCATTTCTGCTTCTTTCTCGCAATATTATAATTTTGTCTCTTAACTGCTGTCTGCTAAATCGTTAATTTAACTATTAACTCAAGGAGCTATTGTTCAATGAAGCAACGCTTGATCGTCGCGGCGATTGGAGTTCCGCTTACTTTACTTGCTATATTATTTTTGCCTGCACGATATTTTTCAGTCCTTATATATGTTTTGTCCGGTCTTGCAATCGGCGAGCTGATTGAGAATGCCAAATCAACAAAAAAACTCCATTTCGCGTTAATATCATTGATAATCCTATTTGGTTTTATATGTCTTGCGTTCTACCGCGAGCGCTTTGGCGCAGTACTTACTCTTTTGCCGTTTACGTGTGCATACGGCGGAGACGCGGCGGCTATGCACGCCGGCAAATGGTTCGGTCGTAAACATCCTTTCCCGAAAATCAGTCCTAACAAAACAGAGTGGGGTGCGATTGGCGGAATTATAGGAACTATTATCTGCGCGGCTCCGTTTTACTATTTTCTCGGCTTGAACTTCATATGGATAGGCGCTCTGCTCGGAATCACCGCAGAGGCTGGCGACCTCTTCTTCTCGCTCATCAAACGCAAGATGAATATAAAAGACTACGGCAATATTCTCCCCGGTCACGGCGGCATTCTTGACCGCTTCGACAGCATGATTTTTGTCGCGCCCGTTGCGTTTTTACTGATAAATTTTATTTGAAAAGCATATACTATGAAACGAACGATTTCAATACTCGGTTCCACCGGCTCTATCGGAACTCAAACCATTGAGGTAGTCCGCACACTTGGTCTTCAAGTCCTTGCGCTGTCTGCTAATTCCGATGTTGACGCATTAGAGGCTCAGGCTCGGGAATTCACTCCGGCTGTCGTCGCAATGTGCGATGAATCAGCGGCGGAAACCCTGCGTATTAAGCTCTCTGATACGGATATTAAGGTATTGTCAGGAGCGTCCGGCGTTGCGGAATGCGCGGAGTACGGCGAAACGGTAGTTTCGGCAATATCCGGATTTGCGGGCTTGCAGCCGGCGTTGACCGCGATACAGAGGGGTGTACGGCTCGCGATTGCCAACAAAGAGACCCTTGTCTCGGCAGGGGAGTTAGTAACCTCAGAAGCGTCCAAATTCGGTGCGGAAATAATCCCCATAGACAGCGAACACAGCGCTATTCTTCAATGTTTACAAGGCAATACTTCACGCATAAGCAAACTGTTGCTTACTTGCTCCGGAGGACCGTTCCGCGATTATACCGCAGCTCAAATGCGCGGTATCACTGCGGCGGACGCGCTTCGGCACCCAACCTGGTCTATGGGCGCTAAAATCACTATTGACAGCGCCACGCTCGCCAACAAAGGACTGGAGCTTATTGAAGCTTGGCGTCTGTTCGGAGTTGCCCCAGATGATATTGAGGTGGTCGTTCACCCACAAAGTATC
>JAITQY010000128.1 GCA_031288675.1 Oscillospiraceae bacterium
CCCTCATCGGCGCGGAACTAACGCACCGCACGGCATACTTGACCGAACTTGACCCGAAAATCGTTAACCGCTATGTGCGCGTTACGGGCAACGTAACGGCGGTATGCGTCCGAGATAGAAAAGAAATACCATACGTCAAACTCAAAACCGACAACGACGCGGCGTTTGCGGTCGCGCCATCGAAATGAGGTGAGCGTATGGATAAGAAACCAATCAAAAAGACAACGCCCACTCCATGGGAGCGTCAGCAGAACGAAACACCGCCAGCGTTTGAAGCGTTCGCACTCTACCGCGACATGGGCGAAAGCAGAAGTTATGCAAAGGTTGCTGTAAAGTTAGGCAAATCAACAACCATAATCACACGTTGGGGAGGCACTCATAATTGGGTTGAGCGCGTCGCGGAATGGGATAACGAACAGGATAAAATCGTCCGTGAAGCCTTAACCAAAGGCGTAACTGCTATGCGAAAAAAACATGCCGATCTCGCCAATGCCATTCTTATTAAAGCCACTATAGCCCTGCAACAACTGCCCATTGCAGAAATGTCGCCCCGAGACATCTCAACGATGGTGGACATAGCATCCAAGTTAGAGAGGATAAGCAGAGGAGAGGCAACCGAGCGTGTACAGGGCAACACGGAACATAGCGGGAAAATAACCTTCGCGTTAGACCCTTACGAGGAATTAACGACGGAGGAATTAAAGCAGCTGGCGCGACTTGCCGATGAAAACATATCCAATTGACCGGGAACGAATACGGGTACACCTTGCTCGCCGTTGTATCGCATACTTCGCGACATACACGGATAGCTTATACCAGGTGAACTGGCATCATGCCCTGTTATGCGACTACCTCGATCGGTTCGCCGACAAAGATATACGCCGTCTTATGGTTTTTATGCCACCACGGCATGGTAAAAGCGAGCTTGTCAGCCGCAAATTGCCCGCGTTCCTATTAGGACGCAATCCGGACGCAAGTGTAATTTGTGCATCATACTCCGCAGACCTTGCTCAACGTATGAATAGGGACGTTCAGCGCATAATCGACAGTCCTAAATATGGAGATATATTTCCGCAAACGGCACTATCCGGACACAATACTCATTCGGCAATGGGACGCGCGCTGCGCAATTCAGATATATTCGAAATTGTAGGGCGCAGAGGATCGTATAGAGGTGCAGGCGTAGGCGGAGGCATTACGGGTATGGGCGGAGATTATATCATTATTGATGACCCCGTAAAAAATAGAGAAGAGGCTAACAGCCGTACTTATCGTGATAAGTTATGGGAGTGGTATACGTCAACTCTTTACACCCGGCAAGAGAATAACGGATCCATTCTGCTAACGATGACGCGGTGGCATGAGGACGATCTTGCCGGTCGGCTGCTTGACCTCGCAAAGAAAGACCCGAAAGCAGACCAATGGGAAGTGTTAACACTTCCTGCGCTCGTTGAAGATGAAACGCGTCACCCACGCGACTTGCGGAAGAACGGAGAGGCGCTATGGGAGAGCAAATACCCGCCGTCAGAGCTAATGAAAATCAAAGCAACGGTTGGTATTTACGACTGGAGCGCGATGTATCAGCAAAGACCACAACCCGCCGGAGGAACGATATTCCGGAGAGAGTGGATGAACAAAACATACCGCGAGCTTCCCGCAGGGGCGCAGATAATCCAGTCGTGGGATTTGCCGTTCAAGGACAGCGCAGCCTCCGCGAAATGCGCGGGTATCGTTATGGCACGGAAAGGCGCGGAGCTGTTTTTTGTGGACTGTGTAAACGACAAAATGAGCTTCGTTGACAGCGTAACGGCTATAAAGAACCTTTCTGATAAACATCCCAAAGCACGCGCAAAGGTAATTGAAGACAAGGCTAACGGTCCGGCAATTATAAGCTATCTGAAAAATGACGTAACGGGCATGATACCGTTCAATCCGCGAGGAAGCAAAGAAGACAGGGCATTGTCAGTCTCACCATATTTCGAGGCGGGAAATATTTATTTCCCCGAGTACTCAGCGTGGAAAGGAGACCTAATAGATGACCTGCTACGGTTTCCAGGCGGCACATACAAGGACACGGTGGACGCGACAGTTCAAGCGATACTGTGGCTTATGGATAAGCCGCAAGTAACGCTCGGAGAGAGTGACGAACTGGAAAAAGAAAGCAACTGGCGCGGATAAACGCCGAGCATACAAGGAGGCGATGATAGGTGGCAAAAAACAACGCATTTTTAGAATTCGGAAAAACAGGACTTAACCGTTGGGGCGGATATGTATATGAGGAGTTTTTGCACGAACTGCGCGGACGTAAAGGCGTAGAGACTTACAGGGAAATGAGCGAAAACGACGATATTTGCGGAGCCGTGCTGTTCGCAATTGAAATGCTTATGCGGCAGGTACCGTGGAACATCAAGGAATCAAGCAAAAGCACTGCAGATGTTAAAGCTGCCGAATTCGTCTACTCATGTATGGGTGACATGGAAGAAACGTGGGCTAACTTCATCTCGGAAGTGCTGTCACTGCTTACCTTCGGGTGGAGTTATCACGAAATCGTTTACAAGCGTAGAATGGGCAATACAAGCAATTATGAAACCTGGAGTAAATACGACGACGGACTGATAGGTTGGCGTAAGATACCCATTCGCTCGCAGGATACGCTGTGGGAATGGAAATATGATGACAAAGACAATCTGCTCGGCTTAATCCAATGTGCGCCGCCTACATATGAACAGGTATTTGTTCCGATTGAAAAATCCCTGCACTTCAAGACCAAAAGCCGCAAAGGAAACCCTGAGGGGCGCAGTATACTCCGCAACGCTTACCAAAGCTGGTACTTTAAGCGGCGAATTCGCGAAATAGAGGGTATAGGCATAGAGCGCGACCTTGTAGGGCTGCCGGTTATGACAGCGCCGGATGGGGCAGATATTTTTAACCCTGACGACCCGGACATGCGCGTCCTGCTTGCACGCTCGGAAAGGATTGTACGGAGCGTTCGCCGTGACGAAAGGGAGGGCGTTGTTCTGCCGTTCGGGTGGGATTTCAAACTGCTTTCCACAGGCGGACGGCGGCAATTCGACACTAACGCTATAATTGAGCGGTACGACAACCGAATAGCAATGACTGTCCTTGCCGACTTTGTCCTGCTTGGACATGAGAAAGTCGGGAGCTTTGCGCTGTCAAGCGACAAGACGGAGTTGTTCAGCGTCGCGCTTGGCGCATTCCTTGATTTGATATGTGAGGTTTTTAACAATCAGGCAATACCGCGCCTCATCGACATCAACGGTGACCACTTCAAGGGCATAACAGGCTACCCCGAGCTAATACACGGCGACATCGAAACGCAAGACCTCGCTAAGCTCGGCACATTTATCAAAGATATGGTCGGGGTAGGCGCGATAACGCCGGACGAGGGAATGGAGGATTACTTGCGAATGACCGCTGACCTGCCGGAACGCGACTTTGATACGGCGTATCTTAACTCTAACGGCAAAGATAATAAGAATAACAGTAACGATCCGAAAACGCCCGATGGCGAGGAGGATTAAGCTGTGATACGCTTTACCAAAGCACGAAAACACAAACCGACGGCTGCGCCCACGAAAAAGGCCGAGGGAGACAATAAAGCAACGCTTGACAGGCTAAAATCGTACCTTGATACGGAAGAACCGCGGAATGTTAAGTTGCTGGTATCCTTTTGGGGTGATCAGAGCGCATTGGTCACCTACAAGGAACTCAGGGAAGCTTTTATCGCTGGTGAAATAAGCATAGCGCAGTTTAATGAATGGCAGAGAGAGTATGCCGAATTCGTCAATGATAAGCTCGTCCCGCAATGGCGGCAGGCTATGGACGCGGCAGCGTCTGAGGTCAGAGAGCAGTACACTTATTTTCTGTATAATCCGGCAATGGAAGCGGCGCAAGACTACATCACACGGCGTGGATCCGAGTTAGTTACAAGGCTTGCGATGGAGCAGAGAGACGCGCTTAACGCGATGATTGCTCAATCGGCGTACTTTGAAGGCACGACCGCCGATGAATTGGCGCGACTAATGCGTCCGGTTATAGGACTGACAAAACCGCAGACATTGGCAAATTTGCGGTATTATGAAGCTGTCAAGCTGGAAATGCTGAAAGCAAACCCCAAAATGGCATTGGAGAACGCAGAGAAAAGGGCGCGCGAAGCGGCTGTGAAATACGCGGCGCGGCAGCACCGATACCGCGCTCAGAATATAGCGAGAACCGAACTTGCGGATGCCTATAATCACGGACACTACTATGCGACCAAAGACGCGCAGTCACAGGGGTATATAGGCGACTGCAAGAAGGTGTGGCTTACGGCGGACGATGAGAGGGTGTGTCCTGTTTGCGGAGCGATAGACGGCGAGGAGCGGCGAATGGAATATCCGTTCAGTATAGGAGTGATTGTGCCTCCGGCGCATCCAAGCTGTAGGTGTGCAGTAGCGTTTGAGGAGATAGACCCTAACGAGATATTGCCGGATAAGACAGATACGGGAGCGTTTGAGTGGGTAAGCGGATTGTCGAGGGAGGATAAGGAGAAGTTTCTCGGCGGGAAGATGAAAGCGCAGATGTTCGACGACGGCAATCTGTCCAAAGAGGACTACTTCAAACCGCTGAAAGATATTAATCCGGAAACAAGAATGCGGTACAACTTAGAGCCGCCGTCAGACGGGTTTATATCTAAGCTTGCGGCACAGCAAAACCTTGACAAAGGAGCAAATTTCGTTTATACTGAGGGTAAATTCGGAGCCGCGCGGTATTACTACGATAACGGACAGCCAATATGGCCGCAAAACAACGGAGCGGTAGGACTTACACGGACGGTAACGCTTAAACAGGGAAGCTTGATACTTGATAGGTTCGGCAATATAAACGGAGAGTATTTCGGTGTAAGAAAAGAACCTTTAGAAATGCGGTCTCTGCCGCAAGCCCAAATAAATCCGCCATATAATGAATACCGAATTATCTCGGACGTTGCAAACGCCGAAGCGGGAACGATAGCGCCGTGGTTTGGAGAACCTGGCGGCGGAACGCAGTATAAAATACCAATGTCCGGCAAGAGGTATAACAAGGCGTTGCAAAGGATAACAACGGGCAGCAAAAAAACTATTGCCAAAACTTTCAGCCAGATTATAAAGGGGTACAAAACGATGACACTGCAAGGCGTTAAAGAGTGGCTGCGTGACAATAACATTCCTGATGACAGTTGTACCTGGTACAGCGACGGCGGAGGAGCGAGCTACGTCGGCTATGGTTACATTCATCCCCGAACAGACGGCAAATGGATAACATACTGGGTTGACGGTCATACCGTTAAAGACATGGTTGTTCATGAAACAGAGGACGCGGCGTGCCGTGCATTTATTCGTTACGTGAGCGAGTGTACAGAATGAGAAACGGTGAGGGCAAAAGCGATGAGCATTCAGGACTTGAAAGATTTACTTAATAAGAACAACATCAAGCCAAGCGCGTACTGCTTGCCGCCTGATGATTACTCCGTGTGTGACTGTGTTTATTACCTGCAACCGGCAAAAGACGGTCGGTGGGCAGTGTTTTTCGAGGAACGCGGCAAACGCTCTGATATGACTTATCACGCCACGGAAGATGAAGCATGCCGGAGGTTTAAGGAGATATTCTATCCGAAGCTGGCGGAGTAAGGTTTTAACGGGAGGGGGAGTAAGGTATGGATAACTTCAAGGTAATATATAAAATCTTAAAGATACTTGAGGAAGCAATGGACGTGCAGGACTTTGACGAGAGTATGCTGTCGCCCGATATGTTTAAGATTAGTCAAACGAGGCTTGACGCAATACTCGTAATGCTTCAAAACGACGGGTATATCAGCGGGCTAATCCCTGTAAGGTTCGGAAGGATGACGGGCGTTAAATTTGACAATGTGCGAATTACCCTCAAAGGGCTTGAGTATCTTGCAGAGAACTCGTTTATGAAAAAAGCAGCCAATATCGCTAAGGGTATTGCCGACTTAATACCTTGACAGACGACGGAGGAGGACAAAAGCAATGACAAGTAACACATATCAAATGCGCGGGTCAGAGGGAAAGCTGTATCTAACCGTCAATGGTTTTATTATGGCATACGCAGAAAGTTTCACGGCTGTTTTGAAAGAAAACTGTAAACCGTATTCATTTCGGGGAGTAAGGATGGACGTGCCTATAAACTATTCCTTAACTTTGACATTGCGCGGACTTTCAATGCCCAATACCGATATTGCCGAACAAGTTATAAAAGACCTTTCGCGCGGTCAATTATCCGATTTTGTATTCAAAGGCTACTACAAAACAAACGGCGGGGACTTAGCTCCAATAACATTACATAGGTGCATACCTCTGTACGAAGACTTAGACATGTTTCTGAACGGAGAGGTTTCCGAATGGGATTTTGAGGTGCGTCCCCATACGTCCGAACAATACGATATTGCGGACATTTTCAAAACCTGCGGCAGATCATAAGAGGGCAAAAGATATGGTTCAGTATAAGACGATGTACCGCAGGGACGGAGAGCTGTTCATCTTTCGCAAGAGTATATTACTTGCTACGGCTCAGACGTTCGTTTGTCCTGTGTCACGGAACGTACAGCAAATTGACTCTTCGGGGATGTCCGGGGATGTTGTAACCGGGTACACGTTCCAGCTTATAATTAACGACGTGACGATAGAGGATGAAATAGGCGCAAAAGAAATCGTTCGCGAGACGCAGGAAGGCAAACATTCCGGATATTCGTTTCAGGGCATTTACGACAGGGATGACGGTTATAAAGAGCGCATTGTGATACGGCAGTGTACAGCCCGAAGTATGGATCTATACGGACTTGTAAACGGGTTTATCCCTTCGTGGACATTCAACGCAATTCTAAGCGAAGAACAGCTAAAGCGAATATGGGAAGTTAGTCGGTAGTCTATAGTCGAGAGTAGACAGGGGACGGGGGTTGCGGCGGGCGAGCAATGCTCGCCCCTACGGGACGAGTGACCAATATACCAACTTGAAAGGGAGGAAAGAAATGAGCATTGAAGATAAGGCGCAAAATTTGGATGAGATGTTTTGCGTTATGTCAAACGCAAGGCGGGAGACTGCCGCGGAAGCGGAGGCTCTTTTGATGAAATGGGACACGGAGCTTGAGCCGGTAAAGCAAGTAATGAAAAAACACCGGATATTATTCAGGAATGCCGCTGTTCCGTACACAGGGTCATACGGTAGTTTACAGGGGATAGTAATAGGGTCAACCGCTAAAATACCGCACAGGCTTATTGTGCTGAAAACACATTTAGCCGTACCTGTAAACGGAGAAACTGATAAAGCTGATGATACAGGGGCAATCCCTCTGCAAACCTTTCTGGAAACCGCCGACTTGGAAACCGTTAAGGCTGGCTTTGATTTTGTACGCAATTTGGATTCGGACGCGGTCAAAGATATGGCGAAGCGAAATGAGCAACTGAAAGAGTTTGTAAGTAAAAACACCTAAAACCTACTACCTAAATTTATGCAAGCCGTTCCTCCTTTTGGAGGAGCGGTTCTTATTATGCTCAAAAAAGGAGGAAGTGAGACAGAATGAGCGCAAGGACATTCAGCGAGATAACAAAGGCGCGCGAGCGACCTCATAAGCTGACCGTTACAAAATCAGACGACGACAAGCGGCTTGTGTTCGGGTGGGCGAGCGTAGCGGTTCGGGTGGACGGGGAACAGATAACCGACTACCAGGAGGACGTAATCGACGCCGCAGACCTTGAAGCCGCCGCCTACGACTTCACCGCGGACTTCGGCACAGCCGGCGAAATGCACCAGCGAGGCGGAGTAGGACGGCTCGTAGAGAGCGTGGTGTTCACCAAGGAGAAATCCGACGCAATGGGAATACCGCCGGACGTAATGCCGCAGGGCGGCTGGTGGGTCGGGTTCCGCATCTCCGACGGTGAGGTATGGGCGAAAATCAAGAGCGGCGAATACAGTATGTTCTCTATTGAGGGCGAAGCTGAAAGAATACCGGTAAAGGAGGAATAAAAGTGTCAGACATCAATAAAACATTATCGCGCTTTACAAATCGGGCGGCGGCTAAGACAATCAAGGAGCTAATTGACGCAGGCGGCGGTATTCCAGAC
>JAITQY010000030.1 GCA_031288675.1 Oscillospiraceae bacterium
CATTAGGTATAATATGTTTTAAGATAATTCGGCTGTTGCCTGCGTTTATCGACTTAGCCGCCTCTATGTACTCCATCTCTCTGACGGACAGTATTGAGGCTCTCATTAACCTCGCAAATCCCGGTACAGAGCCTATACCTATGGCTATAACCGCGTTCCGAAGGCTTGGTCCGAGTACCGCAGCCAGAGTAACGCATAGTAGGAACATCGGAATGCTCTGGTATATATCCAGTAACCGCATTATCAGGTTATCTTTCCACCCTCCAAAGTATCCAGCTATCGCTCCGATTAATATCCCCACTATTGCAGCAATACCTGTTGATATTGTGCCCACCTGCAAGGACTGGCTCGTTCCGTAAATCAGACGGCTGAGAACATCCCGCCCAAGCCTGTCTGTACCCAGCCAATGCTCCTTGCTTGACGGAGCAAACGGGTTAAGCGCATCCTGTTGGTCATACGGATACGGGGCAATAAACGGGGCAAGTATCCCCATAAGCACGACAAAAATAATGATAAACAGCGCAACTACGGCAATCTTATTTTTCTGCAGCTGCTTCCATACTTCGGCAAGCTTAGACTTCTTTTTCCTACGCTTTTCCACTGCTCAATACCTCCTCTTTGCCTTCTATTTTCATTTCATATTTTTTCTTTCGTACTACATACTGTGAGCGAATCCGCGGATCAATAAAGGCAAACATAATATCTATCAGTAATATCACTACGCTAAACAAAGCCGACAGGAACAATACACTTCCTTGTATAACAGGATAGTCCCGCTGTGTCAGCCCGGAAAGCGTGTAACTTCCAAGACCCGGCACCGAGAATATCACTTCGGCTATAAGCGCGCCGCCCAGTGACATCCCAAAAATCGATCCGACCGTCATAATTATCGGGATAAGCGCGTTTTTCAGCGCGTGCCTGTACAGCACTTTGTTTTCCGTCTGCCCCTTTGCTCTTGCGGTTGTAATATAATCCTGCCGTATTACCTCCAGCATACTTGACCTCATTTGGCGCGAGATACCAGCCGCGTATCCAAGCGCCAAAGATATAGTTGGCAAGATCCAGCCCTGCCATTTTTCTATGCCCGAAGGCGGCAGCCATCCCAGTTTAACGCAGAATACCTGCACAAGTATCAGCGCAAACCAAAATGACGGCATTGATACACAGAACAGGGACGCCACTATTGCCGCGTTATCTTTCCAGGTATACTGATGTGTAGCCGCGTATACGCCAAGCGGTACACCAATCAGCACCGAAAGAATTAAGCTAAGCCCAGAGATAAGAAGCGTATACGGGAAGCGTTGCATCATCTCCGTCCAAACACTGCGGGAGTTTGAAAACGAGTTGCCGAAGTCGCCCTTCAAAACTCCTCCTATAAATCGGAAATATCTTACCATCATCGGGTCGTTCAGCCCCATTTTATCTCTTAACTCCGCCACCTGCTGCGGTGTAGCTTGAGTCCCGAGAATAAGCCGAGCGGGATCGCCTGGCGTGATGTCTATGAGGAGAATGACCAGGAACGAAATCCCAAGTAAAATAGGTATCATCATCAATAATCGTTTAATTATGTACTTAGCCATATCTTGCCGCCTTTCAAATATTATTTTAGTGCGCCTAACCTAATTTGAGCCTAACGCAATAAGCTCTCTTTTTACAAGTGTTTTAATTATTTGCAGCTTATATTCATTCTCCTTGTAAGGCTTTGCACCGTTGATTGCCGCTATCCCGGCTTCTTGCGCTAATTCATCGGTAATGTTTTTGCCTTTAACCACCTCTTCAGCTTTAACCGCAATATAAGGAGTTGGAGCCGCACCGCCGATAACTACCCGATAACTTTTATCAGCGTCAACCGCAACAGTAACGCTAAGCACAGGGAAATCAATGCTTTTTCTAAACGCAAATCTTTTATACCGGCAGTTTTTTGAAACCTCAGAAACCGGTATCCGGATTTCTATTAAAAGCTCTCCCATATTCAGAACAGTTGCACTAAGAACTCCAACGCCGAAAAAGTCGGCGGCTTTTATCGTTCTCTCTGTAGTTACAAATTCCGCGCCCATCGCTGCCAAAATCGGAGCTAAATCGCTTTGATTTACCGCTATACAACCTCTGTTAGTATTGCTATCGGTCTTGAAAACGCCTGTCCCAAATACGGAATGATACCTGTTATCACCGGAAATCGCGAAACAGCGTTCCCCGCCTTTACGAGCGCAATTAAAGCGGTTTCCGAGTTTCCTGAAGTACCAGCATCGCGGCAGCTGACATACATTCCCGCCGATAGTAGTAGTTTCACGAAGCGTCGGTGATGACGCCGCGCCCGCCGCATCGCTGACAGCCTTAGCGCTTTCGATTACAAGCGGATTGCGTGCCGCATCGGCAAGAGTAACAAGCGTTCCGATTTTCAGTATGTTTCCGTCAAGAACAATATTGTCCAATTCGGGTATAGATTTAATATTAACTACTAATTTGGGATAATCCGGGAATATATCGTCTTTAAGCGCCCCGAGCAAATCCCCTCCGCCGGCAATGGCAACGCTGCCGTCTTTTTTCAGCAATGCGGTTGCTTCGTCAAGGGATTTAGCGTTAATATGATTAAATGCTCTCACTTTTGCACCCCCTTTTCTGCCGCCGCGTTCGCCAGTGCCTTAATAACCCTATCCGGAGTTGCGGGAGGGTCAACCCATACGCCAATGGCATTATGTATCGCCGTTACAATCATATGGGAATTCGCGAGATTATGCGCTATCCCCGACGCTCCGTATGCCCCGTTACCAGCTCTTGTTTCAAGCACACCCTTATCAACAACAGGTACGTCAAGGGTAGTGGGTTTCCTGTAATCTATCATATTAGCATTAAGCTTTACGCCTGTTTCCGGGTCGAGTATATATTCTTCAAGCAATTGCGCGCCTTGTGAAAAATACACAACTTGATCTATCTGGCTTTCAAGCGAGGTGCGTCTGATAACCTTACCCGGGTCAATTACAACTCCGTATTTCAGTATCTCTACCTCTCCGGTTTCTTCATCAACAGCGACTTCGCACCACGATGTGTTCATAGTATCAAGCTTTCTGCCAAACTCCGTTGACCACGCCGCTTTTGGAGAATTTCCGCCGTATTCTGCCGTTATGGTTTCACTCGTTGCGGATGAGAACGGCACGAACCTGCTTGGATCTGATTTTACAAAAACCTTGCCGTCTGCTATGTCCAGTTCGTCAGCCGTATAACCTTTTATCGGGCTTGGAGGTTTTGGCATCTCTACAGGACCAAATCTTGTAATTTCAATTTCTGCTTCTCTTACGGCGGCGTCAAGTATTTTTTTCTTTAGAATGTTAGCACACTCTTTAACTATCCACCCGTGTCCGGTCACCCCGTCAGATCCACCAGCCTCATCGGTATGCTGTGCGCGGTAATCGTAATCAACACATATATCTTCATAATTTAATCCCAGTTCTTCCGCCGCAATCATTGTAAAACATTCCGTGCCGAACCACCCTGCAATAGGACCTTGCGTAGGCAGATGCACAACGCCGTCCCTGTACTCAAGCTTTGTAAAGTACTGCAAGAATGCGTGGCGCGGACACATCTGATAGCGGAACGCAGCGCCATGCAACCTGCCATCCGGCAAACGTTTTGTTCCCGCTTTATGCCATTGCCAATCCATAAGCTTTTTACCTTCTTCAAGGCAAGCCTCAAAACTCGGCACTGGTCTGGTATCTTTTTGTGAATCCGGACCGTGCAGGTTCAGCCGCGCAATTTCCGTAGGATCTATGCCGAGTTTCTCCGAAATCAGATACAAACCCACCGTAATCATATCCCAACTATACGGAACAAATTGTCCGCACGTATACATAAAGCTACGGTTGGAATCTACAATAGTATACCTTTGGATTATGTTCTCACACTTCAAAGAGTAATAGCCGTTCCAGTCGCGGTCATATGTAGTCATCTCTGACGAATTAGGCGCGCCGTGATCAATGACCGTACTATCCTCAACCGCAGTAATAAGCCCGTTTTTCTTCACGCCAAGCCTAATATGCGCGTGGCGCTCGTTAACACACATATCAAAGTTTTCTTCTCGGGTATTACAGCAGCGTACAGGCTTGCCGGCTTTCTTACTTAGTAATGGCGTAATCTCCTGGCTCATCCGCAATCCCCAATCGCAGTACTTACCGCCCTGAAACAGCCCCTCTTGTATTACGTTATCTGCAGGCAATCCGTACATTTGGGCAATCATACCGCGCCGCCCGACCGCGCCCTCAATACGCAGAGTTTCACCGTGTTTGTACATGTTTTGCTCCGACCACCACGCCACAGACGCTTGAGGATTAGGCAGCAACGATACAACATCGTGTACGTTTACATCGTATTCAAGAACGAAATCGGCTTCGCTCCACCCCTTTGCAACATCTCCGTCGCTCTTAGTAGACCAGCTGACGTTGCCTACCTTGCGCGGATCTTCCGGATAGTGCTGCACCATCCACGGATGCCCTTCCTTGGTAATAGTAGGCGCTCCGTACGTTCCGGACTCATCGTATTCCTGACCTCGTATTGCCGGAAAATCGGGATCTAATCCTTTTTCTATATCAACTATAAACGGCAACTCTTCCCATTCGATTTTAAGGGCGCGCAACCCCTCTTCACACAAGGCTTCGCTTTCCGCAATAACGATTGCGCCGACTTCCTGACCTTCCTTGTGAGCCTCATTTAACAGAAACGACGGCTTTGTCCCTGCCATAGGGTCATTGCCTACTTCGCTGAAAATAGGGTCATCCCACTTAACTACGTCTGTAACACCGGGTATCGCGAGCGCGACTGCAGAGTCAATACTCAAAACCCTTGCGTGAGCATACGGGCTTCGCAGTATTTTCGCAAACAGCATATCGGGTACTGTAAAGTCTGACCCGAATTTCGCGACCCCCGTAGCCATCGCATAGGAGGTAAGACCGGGAAGATTCGGCTTGCCTACTACTCGGAAATTCTCACGGTTACCATTTGCACCGGCTAAATCTGCCATAACGTCAGCTCCTTTCGACAGCGTTTGCGTATTCCATCGCCATAAACTCCACCGCTTCGGTAATTGCCTGAGCGTGGCGGGGATACGTGCCGCAAATACATATATTTCCGCTTAAAGCTTTGTTTATTTCTTCAACTGTAGGCGAAGGATTGCGTTCCAAAAGAGCTTTGGCGGCAACCAAAAATCCCGGAGTGCAATAGCCGCATTGCATTGCGTCCCACTTACAGTAAGCGTCAATCAGCGGTTTCCACTTGGGGATCAACGCTATCCCCTCTACCGTTTCGATAATCTTGCCATCGCACTCAGCCGCAAGTATGTTGCATGAAAGAGCAGGCTTGCTGTTAATAATAACCGTACAGGATCCGCAAGCGCCCCTGTCGCACATTTCTTTCGCTCCGGTAAGCCCTAAATGAAACTGCAATACTTGTTTAAGAGTAAGCTGCGGTTCGATAATTAGATCGCAATTTTTACCATTGACATTAAGTGTAACCGCAATGGGCGGAATACTGTCAGGGTGTTCGCTTATGTAGTGTCCGTTCAAATCATCGTAACTTATAAAGCGCAAGCCGCATATAGGGCAACTGATAACTTTAGGGCGAACGGGCATTGCCGCTATTTTAGCTGCCGCTTGTTCGCTTGCGGCTTGCAATGACGTCGGAGGTGTTGTGTTATTCATTGATATTTTCTCCTAACTTACTCGGAACACACCCGTCAAAGAGCCGGAACGGCTTCTTGCTTATCGTAAATTTCGTTGTACGTCAAAAACGGGAATACTTCACTGTAGCGCGGATTCGGCGTTTCATCGGGGAACGCCCTTACAATGGCGTTACAGCGTGCCTCAACGCCCTCCTTAAATTCCGTGTGCGTCATTATATAGAGATCCCCGCGCTTAATTCCCCTTACAACGCGCTCGCCAGCATCCATCGGCGAACGTATTAATCCAATCTTCCGGCATGCCGTTTGCCATTCCAGCCGGCGGCGGAGCTTGCTTCTCATCACCCATAAGCGCGGCTGTAACTTCGCCGGATGATTTTCCTAAATTAGTTTCATATCCGCCGGGACAGAACGCGCTTGCGCCTACGTTCGTCCCAACCAAATCTTCCGCCAGCGACTCCATTATCCCGACTACTGCCGATTTGGTTACATTGTACAATGCCGTACCCGGCACCGGCAGCAACGCCGCCTTAGACGCGGTGCTTACAATGTGCCCGCCCTCTCCGTGTTCCAGCATATGCGGCACTATTATTTGTATGCCGTTAAGAACTCCAGTAAGGTTTACTTTAACAGCTAAATCTGCCTCTTTGAACGATACTTTCCAAAGCGGTCCGCCGGCACAGCCAATTCCGGCATTGTTAACAAGTACGTGAATATTCCCGAACTTCGCTTTAGCCTGTTCAACGGCTTGTATATACGCGTCTCTGTCCGTAACATCAAGATTTATCCCGATGGCGGGTTGGTTATTTGTCTCGAAATACTTCATAGCTTCGTCAATAGCGCTCTGCCGCATATCAACTACGACTACGTTCATACCCTCCAGCGCACAGCACTTGGCTATGCCCAAACCGATTCCGCTTGCCCCGCCGGTTACGAACGCGGTTTTACCCCATAGATTTTCCATACGTTTATAACTCCTTTTATTTATTATTTTTCACTTGTTTATTACTATCGTTATACAAATAAATTAAAAACTTATGGCACGGGTTAAGGTGTTAATGTTTCCGGGCGTAATTAAAACGATACTCTGTTAAAATATTTTTTCGTGCTTTTCCCCAATTACATGCAGTTCAGGAAGGGTACTATTGGTAATATTGATTATAATCGTCATTGCTCCATTTGTAAAGAATGAAGTTTGTTATACCTGTAGCTAAAAAGCTACGCCTAAGTGTAACCTTTTCGAGAAAATGAATATCAAGTTTATTCCGGTTAAATTCAATCCGCAGAAGGAGCAGATTGATACTTGACAAAACCCTAAAATGATGTTAGATTGTATCTAAAGAATTGTAGGGTGGTAAGTTTAGTTATGTGCTGATCTTTGAATAAGAACAGCACATAACTAAACAAAATTAAATAAAATGACACAAAAACAGTTGCAGTATTTTTTTGCCGTCTATAAAATTGGAAACATCACTAAGGCTGCGGAACAAATGTACGTTTCGCGACCGGTTATTTCACGTGCGCTTCGGGAAATTGAAGACTTCATAGGCATTACTCTTTTCGAGCGTACAAATGACGGAATAATACCGACGCCGGAATGCAAAGTCCTTTACAATATGTTTGATGATTTTCAAAAAACATATAATTTTACTGTGAAGAAACTCAGGAACTCAAAGCTGGCGGGAGAAACTTTCAAGCTTAAAATAGGTATAATCAACGGCTGCGGAATGTGGTTTTATCCGTTGCTGTACAAGCCGTTTTGTGATATGTATCCCGATATTCAGGTAACTGTCGAAAGCGTCAAAGGCGAAGATATGGGCGAATACCTGTCCAATGACATATTTGACATTTTGATCGGTCCTATTATGGGCAATATACAGGCGCGGGAATTTTCCTCTATGCCGCTTTATTCGTTTCAGTGGGTCGCGTGTGTGTCCAAAAACAGCGTTATGGCGTCCCATACTTACGTAAAAACTGAGGACTGCGCTGATTTTTCGGTTGCAATTCTTGACACGTTACCTGTACCTTTTTATAAATATAAAGAGGCGTTGCTGACTACCAGCGAACCTGAAATTGTTCACACAGTCGTAGCAAACGGATTCGCCTGCGCCGTACTTCCTTTTGAACTGTGCGGCAAATGGGAGGACGTACAGACTATTCCGTTTTTACCGCAGCTATCTGATTTGATTTATATATTTTGGAACAACAAGGTTACCCGCAGCGAAACGTTAGATAATTTTCTGAACATAGCAAAAAGCGCTGACTTAAAACCGCTGCAAGATTCATTCGGAGTAGAGTGGCTTTGAGCAAAATCATATATCAAACCGTCTGATTTCCGCAAATTATTTTGCCGCCTAATATAAAACTCAGCGTCCCGTAATTTCGATAATCACGGGACGCTTAATTTATTTATACAACATCAACGCCGTATACGTAGCGTCATTTTATGGACGTTCAACGCTTAGTTTGCCGGATGTTAGAAGCAGCTCCTCCTCTACATCATAACGAAGTTCATCAGTACTCCAAGAACTGGCA
>JAITQY010000097.1 GCA_031288675.1 Oscillospiraceae bacterium
CTTGCCACTCACCGCTCACGCACCGTGACGGACAAAATGTTAGAGGAAGCGTATCAGGTGAGGTGCCTAACGAAAACTCACGCGGATATGCTGCACTCCGATTATCCGGACTACCGCGAGAAAATATTAGTTCTTTCTGAGCGCGATATTTCCGATCCGTTCGGCGGAAGCGATAAGGTATATGCGAAATCGGCGGAGGAAATCAATGCCGCTGTTCAGACGCTGATTGATGAACTGACACAAGGCGGGGGCAATATACAATGATAATCCGACCGTGTTCGGAAGAAGATATTCCGCTGATGTTAGAGATAGAGCAGGCAAGTTTTCCAGACCCGTGGACGGAGGGGATGTTTCGCTCCGGGTTTTCAGAACGGGGCGTTTATTATTATGCCGCAGAGGCGGATATGAATATGCTCGGTTTTATCGGACTTTGTGACGATTGTTTTGACTGCGTGGGTATCAGCACCCTTGCCGTAGCGGAACGTTACCGCAGGAGCGGAACTGCCTCAAAACTGCTGCAAACAGCGGAACTCAAGACATTGGAATTAACCCGACCACGCTTAACATTAGAGGTACGCGCGGGAAATCTGCCCGCAATAAGGCTCTATGAGAAATTCGGATTCAGGAATGATGGGATTTGTCCCGGTTACTATTTGCGTCCGAAAGAGGACGCGGTAATTATGAGCAAATATTATGATTATTCTGTCAATTGAGTCATCGTGCGACGAGACCGCAGCAGCGGTCACGTTAGACGGGCGCACAGTTTTGGCTAATGAAGTATTCAGCCAAGCGGATTTGCACGCGCTTTACGGCGGAGTAGTGCCGGAGATAGCGTCGAGAGAGCATATCAAAGCCGTAGATAAGCTTGCGGACGCCGCGCTGAGAACTGCCGGAATCGGCAAGACGGACATAGACGCTATTGCCGTTACCTACGCTCCCGGTCTAATAGGCGCGCTGTTAGTGGGGGTGAGTTTTGCTAAGTCTGCCGCTCTCGGGCTTGGTGTGCCGCTGATTCCGGTACATCATATGCGCGGGCATATCGCGGCAAACTATATCGCGTTTCCGGAGCTTGAACCTCCGTTTTTGTGCCTTGTTGTGTCCGGAGGACACAGTATGATCGTCGGCGCAGACAGTTATACATCGTTTCGCATAATCGGCACGACACGGGACGACGCCGCCGGGGAATGCTTCGATAAAGTCGCAAGGGTACTGGGGTTAGGTTATCCGGGCGGACCGGCGATCGATAAGCTCGCTCAAAGTTATACCGGCAATCCGGTTAATTTCAATCTGCCGATTGGGAGAGTGGACGGCAGGGAATTTGATTGCAGTTTCTCCGGGCTGAAAACCGTTATAGTGAATATCGCGCATAATGCCGTACAGAAAGGCGAGGCGTTGGATAAAGCCGCGCTTACCAGCGCGTTCAGTCAAGCGGTTTCCGACGCGCTTGTACCGCGCACGATAGAAGCCGCCATTAGGTTCGGTTACGATAAAATCGCGGTAGCGGGCGGCGTTGCGGCAAACAGCCGTATCCGTGCCGATCTTGAGCGCGCCTGTTCGGAAAAAATGTTGGCACTGTACCGACCTCCTCTGAAGCTGTGCGCCGATAATGCCGCGATGATCGGTTGTCAAGGTTACTATGAGTTCCTTGCCGGAACCCGCGCCGGCAGTGATCTTAACGGTATTGCGTCACTGTCCATTGAGCGCGGTTATCAACACCCGTAGATAAGCTGTTATCGTAATATAGAAGTATTGTTATTATGGCTGCCAAGCCGTGACGAACGACGAGATGTTCAAAGAGATACTCAAGCAGGAAGAGAACTTTAAAAATATGCGGAAGAAGGAGAGAAACGACATGTCAAACGTTGAAAAATATGCCGTAACACAGCTTTCTTTGCAGTCCATACTCGGATATATCCGGGCGGGCGATATTGCCATACCTGAAATCCAGCGACCGTTTGTCTGGTCGTCAACGCAAGTGCGCGACCTGCTGGATTCGCTCTATAACGGCTACCCAACCGGATATTTGATTGTATGGCAGAACCCAGACGTCAAACTGAAAGACGGCAAGAACGCCATCGGCAAAAAGGTGCTGCTTGACGGGCAGCAGCGCGTCACAGCGCTGATGGCTTCCATTGCGGGAATTGAGGTGTTTGATGACGACTACAACCTCCACACCATTCCCATCGCCTTTAATCCTGCGGCAAACGAAGGTAACGAGCGTTTTGCTGTTCCATCGGCTGCTATCCGCAATGACAAGCACTGGATACCCGATATTTCCGAAGTGTTTAAGGGTGGTTTTTCCACACGCAAGTTCACGAACGCCTATCTTGAGAACAACCCAGATGCGGATGAGGATATCGTTGATGCGGCGATTACTCGCTTGATATCCATTGTCAACTGCCAAATCGGTATGATTACCCTAAGTGCCGAACTCAGTATTGAAGAGGTCACGGAGATATTTATACGTATAAACTCCAAGGGTATGCAATTAAATCAAGCGGATTTTGCCATGTCAAAAATTGCGGCAGACACAAGTTATGGCGGCAATATGCTCCGGAAGGCAATTGATTATTTCTGCCACTTGGCGGTCAAGCCTGAATTTTATGCCCACGTCAAAAAGGACATTGAGTTTTCCGCAAGCGAATATGCAGGAAAGCTCGCTTGGCTCAAAGACGACAAGGACGACATCTACGACCCGGATTACAATGATATGCTTCGTGTTGCTTTTATGTTTGCATTTGATAAGCGTTCAAAACTCTCCGACTTGGTCAGTTTGCTTTCCGGGCGTGATTTTACCGATCGCAAATTCAAAGAAGAAATTGCCGAACAGAGCTTCAAAGACTTAAAGCGCGGCGTGTTGGCATTTATGCATGAGTACAATTTCGAGCAGTTTACTTTGGCCATTAAGTCGGCGGGATTTATCACGCCACGTTTGCTCAATTCTCAAATGACGCTGAACTTTGCATACACCTTGCTCCTTCGGTTACAAGAGAGCGGCGAAGTTCCTAAAATAGAAATCAAGCGACATGTGCAGAAATGGTTCGTATTTACCACCTTGACCAGTCGTTACATTACATCCCCGGAAACACGATGGGGACAGGACTTGCGAGCAATTGCGGATAAAGGTTTCCTACCGTATTTCCAAGAACTGCAAGAGGCAGAATTGTCCGACACGTTCTGGGATATCCAGCTTGTGCAGCGACTGGAAACGTCTTCTTCGACCAGCCCATTTTTCAATGTGTTTATTGCCGCACAGGTTTGGGGCGCAGATAGGTCTTTGCTTTCAGCAAGCTCAAAAGTGAGCGACCTAATCGGAGCGGGAGATGTCCATCACATCTTTCCAAAGGGTTATCTCAAAGAGAATGGCATGAACGAAAAATCACTGTACAACCAAGTGGCAAACTACACCTATTTGGATACCAGCATAAACATCGCTATCAGCAACAAACCGCCGTCGGAATATTTCACCGATGAACTCAGACTGGTCAAGGAGGGCGGTTCTAAGGTTGGAACAATCACAAACGAGGCAGATTTTTTCGGCAGTCTTACCGTCAACTGCATTCCTCACGATGTAGTAGGAATGACCGTAAAGAACTATACTGTGTTCTTGCAAGAACGCCGCAAGTTGATGGCAAAGAAAATTAAAACGTACTATTTCGCACTGTAAGAGCTTCCTGACAGATTTTTACAGTTCTGAATTTGAAACGGAAAAGTCCGTGGATAACAAGAAAAATCGGAATTCATAGGCTTTCAGATTTTACTATTAATCCAGATAACACTCATAGACGCTGACAGCTACATATACCATCTTATGTTAGGTTAACATATCAACATTTTCACAAAGTTATCAACAATGCGCAGGTTGTTGAGAGCGTTTAGCCGGTAGTTAATAGTCGGCAGTGGACGAGGGTGACGGCGGGCGAGCAATGCTCGCCCCTACGAAAAACGAGACAGTCAGCAGTTAGTAGTCGGCAGTAGACAGTAGACGGGAAATAGCCGTTAGTCAAGAGTCGAGAGTAGGCAGGGAACGGGTTTAGATTATAGAGCCGTTAATCATTAAATATTAGTCATTAATCACTATGCCTGTATTATAGCACGAAGTTTCTGATTTGTCAAGAGTAAATTTGCGTACAATCGTAAATAATTTGCGAGCAGCAGATGAGATTGCAGGTTTTGGTCTGCTGTAAATATATGGTTATTACGGGGTAGATTCGGTGTTGACACTTGCGCCGTTTTGCAGTATAATTACTTATAAGGAA
>JAITQY010000121.1 GCA_031288675.1 Oscillospiraceae bacterium
CGCAGCTGGATCAAAGGCTGCTTTGGCGACACAGACGAAAGATTCCGTGCTGCGTGGCAGGTTCCGGGCAGTGTCTGGGTTGATGACGAAGACAGAAAATGGGTACTTGAAGCCGCGGATTTTTGGGTTGGCAGAGACATCGGCGCTACCGCGCGCGGACTATTCCCGCCGGAGTTTTTCGAGAGGTTTCCAGAGGGTATGGATCTCACCAATCTTACCGGATCGTACCCGGGGCATTTCAATCCTAACTACGAGAGAGCGGTGACCGTAGGGTTTGGCGCTGTGCGTCAAACCGCTATTGAGAAGCTTGCGGAAATCAAAAAACGCACGACTACGGATAATGTACGCAGTGAACTGTTCTATCGCGCGCTGGTTAAGGTGTGTGACGGAATGATCCTTATGAGCAAGCGTTATGCCGAAGGCTGCCGCAAAAAAGCGGAGACGGCGGCAACTCCTGAGCGGCGTGCCGAGTTGCTCAAAATGGCGGATTCCTGCGACTGGATCATCGAAAATCCCGCCAGAAACTTATGGGAAGGAATACAGACTATCTTCTTCTATCAGTACCTGATTACAGCGGACGGTACTCACTGGGCAGATTCTCCGGGACTGCTTGACAGCTTCCTCGGACCCTTACTCGAAAACGACATCAAAACAGGCGCGCTGACGCACGAGCAAGCGCAGGAACTGTGCGACGCGTTTGTTCTGCATATCGGAGATCAAATCATTATGTTCCCGAAGCCGAACAACGACCAGCTTATTGAGGCGCATAAAAACGGAAAAACGATGTTTGACCTACAAGGCGGAATGCAGAATATTGCCGCAGGAATGCTGATTACGCTCGGCGGACAAAAAACGGACGGCACGGGCGATTATAACTTAGCAACGGAAATGCTTTTACTGTCCTATTACCGTCTGCGCGTCGCGGAACCAAGCCTTGCTCTGCGCGTTAATAAACACACACCGGAGCGCATTTGGGAAATTGGTGTTGCGTGCAGCAAACGCTCAGGCGGAATGCCTCAGTTCAACAATGACGACGTCATTATTCAGACTATGCTTGACAAGGGAGTAACTCTGGAAGACGCCAGACGATACGCTGTTTTCGGTTGTGTTGAACCCGCCATAAGCGGCAAGGAATGGTCGATGGCGAGCAACTGCGGAAGCTTCGGCGGCGGCGCAGGATTACTCGGTATTCTCCAAAACTGCATAAACGGCACTGTTAAGAATCTGTATGATTATGAAACGTTTGATGAGCTAAAAGCCGAGCTGGAGAAGCAAATCAAGAGCAGTCTTGAGTATAGTAACAGACTGTCACATTACGCCGCGTTTGTATTTGAAACGGCATGGCCGATTCTGTCTGCGTCCGTAATGACAGAGGGATGCTTGGAGTCGGGCAAGGACGTATCGTGGGGCGGCGCAAAGTACAACGGTATGGGTTCTATGTTCAACACCGTTGGAACAGTCACAGATAGCCTTATGGTTATTAAGAAGCTGTGCTTTGATGATAAAACTGTTTCGACACGCGAGCTTTACGATGCGCTTCAAAACAACTGGGAGGGCAACGAGCGTCTTCGCCAGAGGATTCTAAACGAAGTGCCGCTCTATGGCAACGACTATGATGAGCCGGATTCGATTATGTCATGGATCACTAATCTGTGGGCGGATACTTTCAATAATCTTCCTGGCGTGAACAACGGAATGATGAACTGCGGTGTACTTGACCTGTACTGGACTGGAACCGGCAAATTTACAGGACCTACGCCCGACGGTCGGAAAGCGGGCGATGCGTTGTCTCCGTCGGCTGATCCGTATCCGAACGCTGTTAAGAATGGTCCGCTCTCGTATGTCAAAAGCGTCGCGAAGTTGCCGTGGGATAAGATGCGCTGCGGCGGAGCGATTAACCTGCGGCTTGACGCGAATTCAGTCCGAAATGAGGATTCTACGTCTAAGGTGCAGGAGCTTATTAAATCGTTCTTTGCAATGGGCGGAATCCAGTTCCACTTCACCGTGGCAGATACTGCGGTTATGCGCGCGGCTCAAAAAAATCCGCAGGATTATCAAGACTTGATTGTACGCATTGCAGGGTTCTCCGCATACTTCACGCATCTGCCGTTTGACGATCAGGAGAACTATATTGCCAGATACGAGATAGCGGTGTGATAGCCCTATAAGCTTAATAACCGCAATAGATATAACCCTTAGCCAGTGAGGCGTCTGGATTGAACTCCGGGCGCCTTTTTAAGGCAGAAGCCTATTAGCCGTGCGGCGCGCAACCGTGCGTAAAGTAAAAGTGTGATAGAAGTAACAGTTGAACATATTGGATTCATTGAGATCGGAGGGAAATGCTGATGTTAAACGATTATCAAAAGCAAGCAGAGGTTTGGGATTGGGACGGTTACGATGACACGCCGGAATATGAATATTGGTGTGAATACGCCAAGCGATTCGGGAACAGAGTGCTTATTCCCATGTGCGCATACGGGCAAACAGGCGCATATATGGCCCAAAAAGGTTTTCATGTCACCGCTTTTGATATAACTCCGGAAATGATTGCGGAAGGTAAGAGGCGTTACGGTGAGGTGAAAAATCTTGAGCTGGTCGTTGCCGATTTAACAGATTTGGATTTGAACGAAAAAGAATTTGATTTTGCTTTCATTGCCGGAAACGGAGATTTACATTTACTGCAATCGGCTCAAATGGTTGGACGCGCGTTTCTGTCAATTCAAAAACACTTGAGGACAGGCGGCTGTTTGACTATGGAATTGACATTACCGGAAAGGGAGTCATGGAGTTATCCGAAAAAGATGTTTCACCCCAGAGTGCCTAATTACGCCGATAAAAAAATCTGGAAAGAAAACGAAGGCAGATACGACGCTGGCGAAAAACGGCATTACATCAACCAAACTGTATATATTGAGAATAATGACGGCATAAAGTCTTTTATGCAATCTGTTTGTCTGCAATATTATGAGCGTGAAGAAATACTCGGATTGTTAAGAAAATGCGGATTTACTGTAAAAAGTGAGTATCGTAACCGTGAAAAAGAAACTTGGAAATCAGGTGATTCTTCTTGGTTTGTTGAAGCGGTGCTGGAGGCTGCCAATAATGGATAGAAAGTTCGCCCTAATAAAAAGTGAAAACCTAAAATACACACTATCATAAACGTATCGTTATTATACCACAAAAAATGCGGTTTGTCAAGAGTAAATTTGTGTGTAATCGTAAATAATTTGTGAGCATCCTCTCGAACCCTGACATTTGCGCAAATTGACGGACATGATAATGAATTAACCGTATGTCTTAAAAGTGCTTGACAATCGCAATGGATTGCTGTATACTGTGGGTCGTGAAACAATTCATTGAATGCGGGCGTATAATTAATACTCACGGTTTGCAGGGTGAAGTCCGGTTAGAACCTTGGAGCGACAGTCCGGAGTTCGTTGCGGCATTGCCGCGTATGTTTATTCGCGGCACGGAATATGAGGTCGAACGCGCTAAAGTTCACGGCAGATTTGTTATCGTTAAATTTGCCGGAGTAGAGGATGTTGACTCCGCCGCACGGCTAAAAGGCGTTACGGCGTGTCTTAACCGAATAGACGTCACTCTGCCGGACGGCGCTTACTTCCTTGAGGACGCTATCGGATTGTCGGTATTCAGCGAGGACGGCGCGGAACTCGGTACGCTAACTGAGGTTTTAGAGCGTCCTGCTCACGGTGTGTTCGTGGTGCAAGGCGCGGACGGGGAGCATCTTATTCCGAATATTCCGGAGTTCGTGATTGATGCGGACATCTACGGCGGGCATATAACGGTTCGGCTGATTCCCGGCATGTGAATTGTTCACGCTTAATTTAACACGGAGGCGTAGCGAAGCGGTCATAACGCGGCGGTCTT
>JAITQY010000138.1 GCA_031288675.1 Oscillospiraceae bacterium
TTTACGTCGCCCAGCAGCTGATACAAATAATTCAAATCAACTGTTATCCAATGCGGAGTAGTTCCGATAGGATTCCCGCTGTCCGTCCACCCTGCCGGGTCGTCCGAAGTCCATACCCATTCTGTTCCGGTTGCGTCCATATCAGCGAAATCTCCGACCGAGCTGTCAGGCGGCAAATCCTCCGGCTGCATAAAATAACCCAAATAATGCGGATTAGATTCTTGCACGCTATTAGGCGGACGCTGTTCGAACGATAATATCCCGTCCCTGTTAAGCGTTGCTACGCCATCTGGCTGTCCTAACGCGTTCGTCTGCACAAACATTTCATTAAGTTGTGTTATTAAAAAAGTTAAAATTTCTTTACTTAAAAACTTCATTCCCGCCCCCCTAAAGATTCAGCATCGCGTCTATTTCCGTATCTGTAACCGCCACAAGCGTATCCGCGCCGTATTTTCCGGCAAGCTCATCGCCCAGTCCGGATATCGCCGCTATAGGGTGCTGGTCATTTGCGTCTCGGTTGGATAGTTGCCGATGATCTCCAGACCCGCCCACCGTAACTATTTTCCAAGATTGGCTTTCCGTGTCCCATATCTCAACATTCCCGTTTACTACGCGAACTCTCAAATTAACGTGCGAGGCTATCAGGGCAAGCCATTCTTCGTAAGAGCGAACCAATCCACGCCGTACCGCGTCGCCATACGCCGTTACTACGTTTGGCAGCTTTGAAGATTCGTTGTGAAACATACGTCCATACCTGTCACGACTCATTCTTATACCTCTTAGGATTAACCAATGTAAGCGCTTATGTATTCGGCGTAACTTGCATATCCGCCCGGGTTTCGTCGCCACTGCTCAGGCGTTTTCAGTCCGGCTATGTTATATCCCGCTTTTTTTGCCGCCGCGTATGCGTCATTATACAAGTCCGTTTCTCCTTGCGGTATGTACAAAGAGCCGTCATCTCCGCCGGAATAGCCAAGTCCGCCTCTTACATTCTCCGCAGCTGCGTGCCAGTAATCCGCAGATGATTTATATTTAGCCGCCAATGCTTTATTTGCCGCCTCCATTGCTTTATCCCACTGCCGCTTGGCATACGCTATCGGGTCTGACGACTGCTCAAAATCCAAATCGGATTGCGCCTTCGCGTCGTTATACCGAGCCTCATCCCTCGCAAGTTCAATCTCGTACTGCCGCAAAGCATTCTCATACTCTACCTGCTGCTGATATGCGGCTAACTGATTATACAAATCCGCGCTGTTTGCCGCATATTCGTTCCACGCTTGATTACGGCTATCAACATACGGGTTATACTCCGCACCCTGCCAGAACGAGAAGTCGTCGTTGCGCAATGAACGCGCCGCGTTATATGCGTTTAATAAATCCTGCCCCTGTTGGGTGTATTTGTTGAATGCCTGTGCCTCCAGCGCCGGTATCGCTTCAGCGACTTTGGCGGCGTAGTCTTGGCTCGCTTGCGTAGCGGCAGCTGTCGCCACGCTGTTCATCGCGCCGCCGGTTCGAGCCATTGCGTTCGCCATAGCGTTAGCCGCCGCTTTTTCGCCCTCACCTAAATATGACTTCTTATATACCTGATAGTTTTTATCTGTTGTATGGTCATAGCTAAAAGGGTCTCGGTTTGCATACGCGCTATAAGCGTCCTCGCTTAGCCCCGCGTATTGGTCGCCCCACTCGGGCGCGGCGGCATAACGGAACTCGCCTTTCTCGCTTATCTCACGCAGTAACCGCTCCACGTCGTCAGCGTATGCGCTGCTCGGCAAACTTCCGTATCCGCTTCCGTATATACCGCCGGAACCGTTACTGCTATAACTCCCGCCGCTTCCGGAACTCCCGCTGTCGCGAGCCATACCAGGCGCAACGTATTCTCCGGTGCTATTACTGTAATACCCGCCTCCGGCATCGCTTTTAGCCGGACTTGTATACCCCGCCCCGGAACCGCCCGTATACGCCGCTATCCGCGCGTTCTGCTTCTCTTCGTCCTCGTCGTATGTCGTTCTGTAAGACGGAGATAACCCTGCTCGTAACCGAGCGTTCTCAGCGTCTACTTTAGCTTGCATTTTAGATGACATTGCCATATGTTATTTCACCCCTTATCTTAGCTGCCAATCACGGGTATTCTTGCCGCCAGTTCGTTTATCGCCGCAACGAGCGAACTTTTATCTGTAGTAGTCAGTGTCGTTAAGTCTCCCTCAGCCGTTTGCGCCCGAGCCATTTCAGCGGAGATAGCCGCGCTAAGCAACCCTATTTGTGTTTCTATAGTACTCACGCGTCCGGCTAATGCCGCAACCGAACCCTGTATTTGGGATATTTGCCCTAATATTTGATTCAAATAACCCTCTATCGGCGCAAGCGCCTCCGAGCCAATCTCAGCCAATCCGGCACTGTTAAAATTACTTTTGTCTAAATTCTCAAGAGTAAATTTTAAAAAGTCGTTTACTTCCTTACAGTAGTTTGTAAGTTGCCGAACGGCTTTGTCCGTATCGCCGCCCTGCAAACTGCCGTTTGCCGCGCTTATACTGTCGTCAAGTAAACTAAAATTTGTGTTCATTCTTTACCCTCATAGCCTCATTATGCCACAACACTCTCTCTCATTTGCTCCCAAGTTTATTTAACGCCTGTATTCGTGCCGCTCCTTATTCCGCAATCCGTACCGTCCGTTATCGCGCAGCCACCTACTGCCCCATGCGGCAAACCGTAGCTCATAGTTTGCTTTAGCCAGCTCCGCCGCTTCGGCTTCACTGTTAAATTCGTGGAACCTGTATGTAAGATATTGGATATATACGTCGTTGAACATATCGGGGAACGATATTCGCGCGTCCTCATTTACCCTATTTTCTTTATCGCGGTAGTCCTCGTCGTATCCGTCCGTCAGAGCGTACTTGCTCCGGAAATCCCGTTCCATTGTCAATAGCCAGCGGAACGCGGTCTTTCGCGGCATTCGGCACGGTACCATCTCTAACGTTTCGTTTATAACGTCTCTGTACCGCGTTTCCCCCGCGTCTACCGGAGGCGGTTCATTGTCGGAACTTCCTATGTATTTCGTCTGCTCCCTCTGCTGCCACTCGGACGCTTCCAGCAACCGAGTGTTGTATGTTATCCTAAGCGCGTTTGCTTCATCTATCCTAAGCGTTTTCTCTAAAAGCTGTATCACTAAATAGTTCACGTACAAGTCGAAATAACTCGCCGGTAACTTTACAAGACTGTCTTCCGTCCGCGTCCCGTCGTCGACGGAATATCTGTTAACCACGGCGTTAGACGCTATAAAGTCATCCTCCCACGCGTACAATAACATTAATGCCTGAGCATAACTTACATCGCACGGAACGCGTAGTTTAGCTTCGTCTATCGCCGCTCTGTATGTCGGCGCCATTGGGCTTACCGGTTCGGACGGAGTTCCCTCTTCGCCCGGTAAACGGTTGTACCGCTCTATGTATTTTTTCAGCCACGCACCCGCTTTAGCGTACTCCGGAGCGTATGCGTTGCGCGTCGCGTCAGCGTCAGCCGTATCGCCGTTATACACTTGCGTCTGTGCCAACAGATAATATACATACAATTCAATAAACCGCTCAGGCAGCCGTATGCGCTCTTCTTCTGATTTCCCTACAAAATAATCCTCCATATCGTAGCTGTCAATTTGACGAGCTTCAGCAAACAGATCCATTTCAAAAGTTAACAGTATACGCAAAGCCTCTGTTCTCGTCATCGGATTTGCTATACGGTTCTTAACGTCATCTATCGCGTCTTTGTATCTGTAGTATCCGGAGATTACCCCCGGTTCGTCCTCATTTGCAGCTCCGCCGTTCATATAAACATCCACATCTGCATCGTTTATAGTTATGCTGCGCGGCAATGCGATCGCATTGCCGTTCACGCTTGCGGAAAGGATATTGTCCCCTCTCAGGCTTAGTATCGGAGCGGCGGCTCCCGTTATGCCTATATCCGTTGATATTTTGCGCGTCTTAAAGACGTCAGGCACATTATAAGTCGCTCCGTTAGCCGTTACGGACGTTACTCGCGTACCGCTTACGTTAATCGTGTGTTCTCCGTCAACATCTATCTGAGTGTCCGCGCTTATCGAGATGTTTTTATTAAAAGCCTCACCGCCCGCGCTCTGTTCCTCTCCGTCCACCTTTATCTTTGCGCCGCCTTTACTGCTAAGCGCAAGGTTGTAAGCCAGGCTGTCTCTGTCGCCGTTTACCGTCATTTCTATATCGCCGGTTATAGACTCGTCCGTCAGCGGTAAACTTTTCACATTTCCGCCGATACTAATCTCCGCCGTCACCGCCGTACCCGTCGCTGTGATTGTGTATTCGTTCGCCTGTGCGGTTGCTTTCAAACTGTTCTCCGCTTGTACAAAAGTCGCCTGTCTGCCGTTTTCCATTTCTATATCGTTAAGTGTCAGCGTAACATTGTCGGGGACATCATCTGGTGTAATGCTGATAGGAACCGCCGCCGCGTCTATCGTTATATTATCGCTTGCCGTATAGTCCGATGACGGCGCTGTCTGAGGCGTTCCGTTTACGCTCACAGTCGCTAACGCAGCCTTAGTTACCGTTACCGTTTTAGGCGGCGGTGCGACAGCCGACGCGGCGACGGTCATATTGCTTTTTATTGTATACGATTTTTGTTCGTCTGTTTGAGGTGTGCCGTCAACACTTATATTGGCAAGATTGCCGGTCTTTATAACGCTCAATTCCTTGTATACCGGATTTGCGGCTAAGGCAAGAATGCCGCCGGAAACTACGCTGTATGTCTTTTGCTTTGTCGCTTGCTCTGCGCCGCCGCCGATTACCTCAATAAGATTTTCATCGAACCCGCCGTTAGTTACTGTAACGTTCGCGGCGGGCGGTGTGCTGTTCCCCGCGTTTATCGTCAGTGTCCCTCCCGACGTCACCGTATATGTCTTGCTCGCCGCTGTCTGCGTCCCGCCCGGACTTGCCGTTATCGTTGAAAGTCCACTCTTGTTAACCGTCACCGACGCTGGCATAAAATCTACAAAGACGCTTGTTACATCCAGCTCGTCGTCTAGTAATCTGTCAGTGAAGAGTTCTTGCCAAACGCCTCCGGTCAATAGATTGATAAAGGTTAGAACCCCGTCTATCTGGAATCCTGTGCGATAATCCAAACTGGACATCATAATAACAGGTGAGTTTTGTTTTCTTATAACCGCATTATGATTATAATAAAGAGGCGCGTCTATATTTCTATAATATCTAAATCGATTGAATCTCTGCGGGGTTGCGGATATTTCCTGTATCTGCGCGTCGGATTCCCAATTGTCAGATTCAACGAAGCTATAAAGTCCCGTATTGTCTGTGTCCACCGCATAGAGATACGTTCTTATATAACCATTAGAACCGGTATTCGTAAACTCGCTTTGTATTAACAAGGCCATTCCTTTTATCCTCCTATTTGCTTACTGTGTATACTATCTGCGCTTTGTTTCCTGTAATCCCGACCGCGTTAGCCGCCGCTATCCGCTCCGCTTTGCTGTAGTTCGACGCTGACCCCTCGCCGGACGCTATCCAGTTGGGAAGCTCTTTCAGATACCGTCCGTAATCATCAAGGCTTATCCCTGCGGCGACTAAGGTGTTATACTCCTTCATCTCATTTGTGTAGGTTAACCCCTTGTTCATCGCGTTTAGTACCGCCTGACCGTCTTCATTGGACAAGTTCGGATAATTCTCCGCAAGATATTTCATAAGCTTGCGCGACTTTAATCCAGCTAAATCCGTACTGTACCACACGCTTACCACACTTGACGGTTTCACTCCGGCGCTGAACAGAGCGGCATACTCCACAGCCTTGTCCGGCTGTCCCATTGCGTCAGCCATCAACAACCCTTTTGCCCTTGAGTTCAAACGGTTATCCTTGCCGGTCGCCTCAACCACCGCTATACGCTCTTTATACGCGGCGGCAAGTTCTTTCGGCGTTACATCCTTTGCTTCCGGTATCTTATGCTCGTTTAAGCTGCGTTTGAAGTCTGTATATACATCCGCCTTAACCCCCGCTTTTTCAAATGTTTCCAGCTTCTTCAAGTCAATTTCCGCTTTGCTTCCGGAATAATAAGCAAAGTTATCCGCCAAGAATTGACGCTGCTTGTCTGTCAGCTTCTTATCGGCGTTATACAGCTTCGCAAACTCAAGACCTTTTATCTGCGCCGTATCGTCCGTACCGTTGATATAAGCGTATTCCGCCGCGTACCGCGCCGCCGTTTCAGGCGTCATTCTCATATCAAACAACGCCTTAAAGTCGTCCGCCCTGCTTGTTTGGTCTGTCACCTGCGCCAGCATATAGCCTTTCTGCTCGTTCGTCAGCTTGTATTCCATATTTGTGACGACCGTCGCCGCCGCTATACGGGATTCGCGCCGTTCTTCGGCTGTCAGTCCCGTTTTTGTAACGCCGTATGGCTTGCTCTGCCGAATTATGTCAATGTATATATCCGGAGCTATTCCTATTGCCGCTGCGTCCTTTATCGCTTCCGTATCAGTCGATATTTGCGCCGCCTCTCCGCTGTCGTTCACGTAGTACGCTTTAGCTTTAAGTTTAAGATATTCCGCCGAACTAATCCCGAGCGCCGCCGCGTCGTCATCAAGCGTCTTTACCCACTCCGCCGGAATGTTATCTTCTCCGGTTACAGCCTTGTACGCCGCCGCTCCGGCAACGCTGTCCAGCATATTAGCATAACGCTTGTTTGCTGTGCCGTCGCCCAAATCGACCTTATCCAGCACAGCCGCTTCCTTAGCTTCATCCATCGCCGGAACCCCGTACCTTGCAAGCTCGCTGTTGTACGCCGTCAGGTACTCGCCCGTCTCTCTCGTCTTCGTCTTGAAAAAGCTTTCAATCTCTTTTGCGCCGTCTTCTTTGGTTTCGCCCTTGTCCTTATTGATTATTTCCTCAGACAATTCGTCAAACAGCCGCTCAAACAGCTCATTGCCGCGCTTGTAGTTCAAATCTTTTAGCATTCCGAACAGCGCGTTTTTCTTTTCACTTGTTTTGCCGCTCGTCTCAAACGTGTGTATTTGAGCGCCGAGACTATCCCCGAAGGTTAACCTGTAGTAGTCGAGCTTAACCGCATTGACCGTATCAATAATATTTTTTGCGGGTACGCCTGTTACATAACCGGCTGTCCTGATAGCCTGATTAGCTATTGATTGCCAGTCCGCGCCCTCCGTATCTTTGAACGCGTTATATGTACGCTTAATCGTAGAGTACATATCATTTATTACACTTGCGCCGTAAACGTCTATGTCATACCACGTCTCAACGCCGGCGGCTCCCATTACCGCGTCGTAAACCAATCCCCCGAACGGAGCCATTCCAGAAAAAGAGCTTAAAGTCCCAAGCCCGAACCTTGCCGCCATTTTACCTACGCTATAATCTCCCTCTTCGTCTTTCCAATCGTCCGTCTTGCCTAATAGGAACTCAGTCAGCATTGTCAGCGCGGAATACATTACATTCGACAGTAGAACTCCGGTTATAGTTTGACCCACTTTTCGCCGAGCGGCGTTCATTGCCGCGCGGTTCTCATCGGTCGGCTCGCCCCTAAACGCACGCGCCGCCGTCTGATACTCGCCTACCCGCGTCGCTATATTGTTTGCCTGACGGAACGGCTGCCCGCTGAACCGCCCAATAACGTCGCGCATTACTTCATTGCTGTTAAGGCTCATCATCGGTTTGCGCGATTTAAGGCTGGTTACCTGCGTGTCAAGTATCCACGCGTCAAATGTTTCCCCGACCTTTTCCCAGTATGCTTCCGAGCCTTTCGCAAGCGACGGGTTTTCTCTCGATACTTTGTTCTGTGCGGCATTCCACCCTGGTTTTAATATGTTGCGGTCGACAATCCCCACAAAATCAAGATAACGAAACCGCTGTGTAAGCGTTCTCGTACTTAAATCCGAGTTCCCTTCGCCGATTACCGCGCGGTCTATCCCGGCAAGCCGCATTTGATACGATTTGCTGTACTTTTTTAGAGCGGCAAGAGCTTCCCCCTTGACAATGGGACTTGCGGTTAATCCGCGTACGCCGTCCATCTCTAATAGCAGCGGAGCGCCCGAAAGCTGTTTTAACGCTATCTTCCAGTTCATAAAGAATGTCGCCGTAGTATAGTTGCCTACAACTTTTCCATACAATCGGTTGAAGTTATAATCGTCTGACGTGTCCGCGCTCCGCCCTACAATCTTATTGACATAGGTATCAAAGAAACCGCGTACTCCTCTACTTGCCGCTGTCTTTTTATCGTATTTATCCTCTATGGCTGCGGCAAACGTTACAGTACCGTCGCCTAACCTATCTCTGTAGTTCATAAATTTGTTATAATTCTCTACCGGCAGAGCATACCCAACGTACTTAGCCGTATCTTTGACGCTTTGGCTAAGCGCCTCGAACGCGCCCATAAGCTCAAACGGCAAGCTGTTCTCCGTGCGCTTCTGCAGCATTCCCATATCTGTTACGCCTAATACGCTGGTGAAAGTGTCCTCACCCTGTTTCGGCGTTTTGTCAAGGATCTTCCGCCATATCGGGAGATTGACATAGTTTTCCTGTATTGCCAATTCGCGCCCTATACTCTTACGGCTTGTATCGTTTATTGCTTTCTTGGATACGTCGTTGTAGTAGCGCTGCAGTGCTGATATAAAGCTCTTTTCCTTGTCTGTAAAGGTGCTTAGATTAACCGCCTGCGCCATTTGCGTCGGGCTTATCTTTACAACCGTCCCGTTCAGGAATGCCCGGTGGTATTTCCCGTCCTTGAAAAGCTTCATATCAGGGATTACTACTCCGCCTAATGCGGCGTGTCTCTGACTGTCCGCGTTAAGGCTATGCAGATATAGATTTACAAGCATACCTCGGGTAACCTTTACTTCCGAACCGTCAGCTAAGGCTAAGCCTTTAAGCGTAACTTCATTTTTCAGGCTGTTAAGAAACTTGTTGTCTTTCCTCCATTTACCAAACATTTCGGTAGCTTCATAGATGTACGCGCCTTCTGCTAACTCTCCCATTTCTATGTCGTGTATTATTACGTCACGGAACGGGTCGCCTTTCTTGTACCCGCCGATAAACGCAGCCATAGTCGGCATATCGGCAGTGCGCAGCTTTATCCACAGCGCGGCGGCGGTAGTCTCTGGCGCAGCTATAACGTTCTCTGCCGACCTGTCGTTCGCGTCCGCTATCAGCTCTGACATTGTTTCGGCAAGCTCTTCCGCTTCCTCAAGCGTGTATTCTTTGATTTGCTTCTTGGTAAGCCGCGATATGCGGTCTTCTATGCTTTTGCTTGGGATGAAGTCCGGATTAGTGGCGCGTTCGGTTTTGTACCATTCATCCAGAGCTTCGAGCTGTGTCTTCTTCCCGTCCGTCATACTACGCGCGACTGTATCTACTTGCGACAATACCGCCTTTATAAGGTTTTCCTCTGCCTGCGGAGCCTTCCCCGCCGCTTTTGACGCGCTTTTCAGGATATTTTGAAGTTTCACCTGCGCGGCGCTCAGGCTTCGGCGTTCGCTCGCTTTGCTCTTGATTGCGCGCTGACGCGCCTTGTATGCCTCAAGCCGCGCTTTGCCCTGCTCGCGCGCTTGCTCAATGCGAGCGGAAAGCGTATCCGCCCGCGACGGCATTTTGACGTCAGGGTCTGCGAATATCTCCATAAGGTCGACGGTCACGCTCTCGTACGCGTTATCTATTTCCACCCTTATAGCGTCGTCAAAGCCCTCTTCGCTGAACCTCGCTTGAGTTTACTATTAGCTGCGCCGCCTTGTTGACGCGCTGATACAGCTCAGCGAGCCTTAGGTCTTCTCTTTTAGTGCCGTACAGATATTCACGCGCCGCCGCCATAGCCTCGCGTATTTGCGGCAGCTTTTTTAGTGAGCCGTATTCGTCCGCAATCTCTTTTACCTTAGCGCCGAGCTTAGCCGGACTTATCCGTATGCCCGGCGTTAACCGGCTCTCTTCCGCAAGCCGCTTCATTACCGTGGCGTTTCTTTTGGTCTCTGCCTCAAGCTCCCTTACGCGTGTTTCCGCTTCGGCTATTTCCTGAGTAAGCGCCTTGACTTTTCCGGTCTTGTCATTGGCAAGGCTGAATAGAGACAGTATCTCATCCGTAATGCTTTCTGCCGCGCCGTCCCGTCCTTTGTACGCTTCGTACAGGTCTGTCATAACCTTGCCGTCAAAGTCAAACGGATTGGTGTAGTCTGCCGGAGCAAGAGCTTCCATACGAAGCATAGCGTCAACGAAGTAGCTCTCAGGCGACGCTTCGTTCTCTCCTGCGGCATATTCGGGATAGATGTCATTCATCCACTCCCCGAACTCGTCGTCACTCATAGCGGAGCTGTCAGACTGTATCCCCCGCGTTACTCCGTCCACTCCCGACTACCGACTACCGACTATCAGACTACCTTTGTACTTCATACGGAACGCCTTAGCCGTGTCGCTGTCGCCTAAAGCGTTTACTAAGACGTCAAAGGGAACGTTTACCTTAGGCAGGTTACTCATAAAGTCGTAGTAACCCGTCATATCATAGGCTTCGCCCTTGCGCACAAGGTCGCTTGTCTTGACTGACGACTTGTCTACTATATCCTTTGC
>JAITQY010000141.1 GCA_031288675.1 Oscillospiraceae bacterium
TTTACGTCGCCCAGCAGCTGATACAAATAATTCAAATCAACTGTTATCCAATGCGGAGTAGTTCCGATAGGATTCCCGCTGTCCGTCCACCCTGCCGGGTCGTCCGAAGTCCATACCCACTCGGTACCTGTCTCGTCTACGTCCGCGAAGTCGCCGGCTGTTCCGCCGGCAGGCAGCTCCGCCTCCGTCGCAAACTCGCCCAGATAATGCGGATTAGGCTCTTGCACGCTGCCGCCGTCCGTTATCACGGCGCCCGTCTCGTCCACCAATATGGGGTACACGGATCCGTCCGGTTTCGCGCCCAGCATCGCCGGACGCCTGTTCGCGTCTGTCGGGGCGACTCCCGTGAACGGCACCGATGCGCCGCCGGACGCGAGCCGCAACGCGCCGGCGTCCGTCAGGCTAACCGGCATAGCTGTCCCGTCCGGAGCCGTCCCCATCGCCGCGGAGTTATTGTTCGCGTCAGTCGGTGATACTATAGCCATATCCTACTCCTTTCCTATCAGCTTAGGATTTTTTGTCCAGATTTCTTTTGCCGCGTTGACAATAATCTCTACTTTGTTCTCTATCGCGCCCGTAGGAACGAAAATCTTAAATAGCAGTGATACGTTAGAAATCAGATACGTAAAAACCTGAGCGAACTTAAACGCGCCGGTTGCGTCCCCGTACGAGCGTTCAGCTTCGGTCACTAAGTAAAACAATATCTCGTCAAGCCGTTTCCACTCCTTGCGCACTATAGCCGTTACAACGCCTATCAGGGCAAATATAACGATAATAATAATCTTCCAGTTGGTACTTAAAAAGTTTAACATTTCCTGTTCTCCTTTATTTAGTAGACAGTCTTTAGTCGCGAGTCGACAGTAGACGAAGAGCGCGCCTCGTCCCCGGCGTCATCCTGCCGACTGTCGACTATCAGACTGCCTACTATCTCGCGTTTCCCTCGTCTGCTGTCGACTGTCGACTGCCCGACTGAGAACTAATTGGATATACTCGCCTTTCCTCATCAATCGCAAGCTTATTATTGTTCAGGTTCTTCTTCAGGCTCGCATTGGTTATCGCGTAGGCGAGCGTTACTCCTAAACTTTCACTGACCAGCGCAAGCGTTACCGCGCTGTTTATTTCCGGAGCCGTCACCTCATGCGCGATTGCATAGAACGCTAATAAATACGAAGCCGTTATCCAAAAAGCCGTCAAAGCCCAGTTAAGTAAAATTACTTTCTGAAAAAATTCGTAAGGCTTTTTTGCTTTACTCAGCTTTTTCTTCCCGCGTTTCATACCCTCGCCTTAACAATCCGGCTGCAGTAAATCAGATTACGGACCATATCCTCAGTCAAGTCCAGCCCCGCACTTCCGCCGCGCCCTATCGCTACGCCTCCGGCAATCAAAGCGTCAAGCTCGTCAGCGTAAACCTTCGCCGACGCGCCAAGCTCCTTATCCGCCCGTATTTCCTCCGTGCTTTTGTATCGTTTCTGCATATCCCACTCCTCCCACGTTTTCATAAAATTCTCCGGCGTTCCGAACCGCTTCTTCAGTTCGCTTGTCGTGCCGTTCGTTATAAGGCGTTCACCGCCCACAGTTTCAAGTTGCAGGTGCGGCTTATCCACAGGATTTTTCCAGTCTCCGCCCCACGACAAGCCTTTTTGCTTTGCAAGCTCCGCAGCCCGCCTGAAGAACCCGTCGCTGTCGTCAAACGCTCTTTCCTTATCGTTCCGGCAAAAGTCGAACGCCAACCCCCACTGGTGCACGCTGCCGTAGTCCGCTCCTTTCGCGTTCGTGAGCGTTCCGACCGTTCCGTCAGTCCTGCCCTTCGCGTAAATTTTATCCTGCTCCGCAGCCGTTCTCAGACATTCGCCGATAGCTACGTTCAATCCGGCGTCAGCCCACAACCGTTTCAGCTCCGCGATTTTGCCCTGCAGCTCAGGATGTAGCTGCGTCACATCTCTCATCGGCGCACTCTCCCTTCTTGCCGCCTCGCGCGTCCGGCATGCGCATAAGCGAATCACACATATACCGCACGTCGCCGTTCCACCCGCGCAAAGCGCATTCGTCGTACAGCCGTGATACAGCCCGCTTCGCCTGCGGCGGACAATATCCGCGCGCCGAGTACTTGTTAAACGCGGTCTCTATGTCATTGACTATGGCAAGCTCAAGCGATTCGCTCACGCTTTTTATCGACTTCACAATTTCGTTCAGTTTGTCATCAGCATCGTTGTGCTGCGCCTTATGCGCCTTCCGGTTCCCTATCATCAGGGGAGCGACTACCGCCAGCACAGCGCACGCGCTCCCAAATACCGCCGCTATAAAACCTAATATGTTCATCTTTCGTATCCACCGTCTCCTAACGCCTATTACCTAATCCCTACCGCCTATTTCCTGCACGGGCGTCTCCCTCGTCCACTGCCGACTGCCTGCTAACCCCTGCCTACTATTTACACACAGAACCCGAAGCAAACTCCGCGCGCGTAAGCAGAGATGTTTGAGAAAGCGGCGCTATAACCTTGTAACCCATTTGCGCCAACCGTGCAAAAGCTCGCTGAGTCTCCAACATAAGGCGACCTAAGCCACCATATCTGTTTTCCGCCAAGATCTCCTCGCCTTGATTTCTTTCTGTTTTCTTCGTCTTCGAATATTGGATACATAGCGCCTTCACCCGCGGCTGAAACCAATCTATCACTAAATACCTCAGCTTCCGCGAACGGAAACAACTTCATCGCCGCCGCTTCAGCCGTAACGCTTTGCTCGCCTATCGACGTATATTTATTGACAATCTTTATAACAGACCTCAAATCCGAAGGCAGCGAGTCATACAGCTCGCCCTGCAGCCAGTTATCCAAGTCGCTTCCAGCATATCCGCCCTCATTCGTAGCCGTTAAGTTCATAAACCTGAATGTCGTCATAACATCCTTTAACCCTAACGTAATCCCGACCGGTTCGCCGGAAGCGCTTATAGGCATATAGTCATGCGCAAATCCATAAATCTGAAGCGTAATGGTCTGCCCGTCTGCAAGAATGATTTCTTTTTCATCTCCTACACTAAAATAAGCGCTCGCGTTGCCGCTTGCCGATATATCCGCTATCTCCGCCCAGCTATAGTCTGACAACGGGCGTACCGGAGCTTTCGCCGTAACCGGAAGAGACGCCTTGAAATACACTTCCGCCTGGCGCATTTCAGCATCGGAAGAATTGAACGCCTGCGCGAGTATTATCAGGACAATACCGCTCGGAAGATATATATGCGCATAAGAACTTGCGGGTTCGTATGCTTCAATGTTACTATTCGACTTGGCAAACACTGAAGCTATCTGCCCGTTGGTATTAGGCACGGAAATAAAATAAATGTTTTTGCCGTCTATTCCTTTTTCCGTTTGGTTGATTCCAACGGCATAGCAATACCTCAGGATCGCCGGAAGTATTATCCTTACGTATACGTCGGTTTGGTTTCCGTTCCTTACGGACAGCGTAATGTCAAAAGTATATTCGTCTTGCGTTATAGGGTCAGTATACGTATAAGTTTCATCCAACTTACCTGTAGACGTCTGGTAATAATGCGTAAGATTTGTAACCGCGCCTCTCACATTGCCCTGCGGCGCGCCGGTTATGTTGCTGTACGGGATTTTACTTGTCCCGTCGACTCCGCTGTGCGTATGCGCGAACAGCGCTTTAAGGTTGCCCCATATACCCTGTATCCACTGTGCAAAAAGCTTCGGCGCGGTAGGCACAAGCGACGTATTTGCGTCTATGTCCTCAATTTCCCTAACGCCTATCGCGTAATCCGTTGCCGAGTCGTTCGCCAAGCGCATGTCCCCGTTCTCGTCAACTTTTACAACTCCGGCTCCGCGGACTACTCCGAGAGTAGTCTCGGACGCGGTGCTTACGGCGTCCGTACCGTCGTCCGACAGTATCAGTCCGCCTGACGGATCCGCCGGATCGGTATAGTACCGGAACGCGTGCTGATAAGTCGACTGTGCCGAATTGCTATTTTTGAATGTTATCAGCGGCTTTGGCGTTACAGGCGGCGTCAATCCGGCTAAGTACGCGTACGTCTGCGTAATTTCCGGCGTAGCCGTCCCGAACACGGCGTCAAAGTCAAGCAAAAAGATGTACTGCTGTCCTAAAGCGCTGTCTATCTGCGCTTGCAAATCTCCGTCCGCCGAGCTTCGCGCCCAACTCTCCGCAACTATCGCGCCTGCGTTCGTATTTATTTGCCCCTGCAACTGCGCATCAGCGCCTATCCGCGCCAGCGTTTCATTGCTAAGCCCCAGCGCCATCAGGTCAAGCGCGCTCTGCGCCGCTTTCGCGTTTATTTGCTCCTGCAGCTGTTCATCAGCGCCTATCCGCGCCAGCGCTTCATCCCTTACGGTATCCAGCGCATCTGCGGCATCTTCCCCCGCCTTCAGATACAGCTGCGCAAAATCTTCTTCCGTGCCAACAAACCCATATTTGCACGCAATAGCGTACGCCGTTATGTACGGTCCGTAACTGCGCCCATGATGTTCCTGGTGTCCGTGATTTCTATACATTCCGTTTTCCTCCGTCCCCCGCAGGTCGTTTCTCCGTCTCCTACCGCCTACCGCCTAACTCCTATCACCTAACTTGGTATTGCGCCACTTCGTACGCGTTAGCAAACCATACTGTAAAATCGTTCAGCTCGCTGTTAAAAAGTGTCTGAGTATTGACCGCCTTGTCGTACTCGTTATTCACAATATCAATCTCAGAGCACAGGTGATATTCGTACAGACTGCGCCATGTGTCGTCAAGCAGCAGTTCCCAGTCCAGACAATCCGGATACTTGTACGCTTTTTTCTCCGATATATCCAGCAACATTATTTCGGTGCGTATTTTGTTGTCAAGCATCTCAAGCCATTCAGCCTTGCGCCGTTCCGTAACAGCGTTAGGCTTTATCTCGTCAACCCGCTCTATCGCCTCTCTTATCGTCATTGCGTCCTCCATAGGGGAGCGGGGCGAAGGACATTTTTCGCCCTTCGTGTCCCCCGTCCTCATTTGCCATTTGCACCTTGCCCTCACTTAGTCTACAGTCCGTTAGTCGGAAGTCGGCAGGGGACGAAAGAACGTAATCTCCGTCTACTGTAGACTGTCGACTAATCGCTGCCGACTATTTAAGCCGCCGCGTCAGTCGCGCCTACGATACCGCCGAGCGTAGCAAAACGCCAGTCAACAAATCCTGCCGCAAACCTCGCGCGACCGCGCCAGCGGTTAGCGTCATTGTTTTCATCAATGCTGGACTTCACGGTCAACGGAATACGATCCTGCCATACCGCCGCGCCGTAGGTATCCAGGTAATTAGTGTCAATCAGCATCCACGGCTTGCTGCCGCCCGTAATCAGCGCGGGGTTCTGCTTTTTAATCAGTTCGAACAGATACGGTTCCACGATGATGTTCCACCGCCCGAACTGATAATTATACGACTTATCGCTATCCAGCGGATAATGATCGCTGCCGACCGCCTGGAACAGCGCATCCTTGGTCGCATAATCGTTCGGGATTACAATCGTCGTCGGCGCGCAGTCCAGCAGATTCCCGTTATCGTCTTTCAGGTTCTGGTGCGCGGTCTCTACCGCGCCCAGTCCGTCAGCGGTCAGCGCGTTGCTGAACCGGTTAGACTGCGTAAAGCTTGACTTAATCTTGCTCGGATGGTTCGTGCTAAACAGCGCCTTATCGTCGCTTGTCTTTGCGTCGTAGTTTTTTCCGCGGAACTTTAGCGTAGTGTTCCCGCAGATAGCAGCCGCGTACAGCGATATTGCGAACAACCGGCGCGTCCGGTAATAGCTCTTGATAAACTTCTCCGGACGCGATTTGAACTCGCTGATTTTCGCGTCCTCAACCATCTCCTGGCTTATAGCAAAGCTATTCTTCCAGGTGTGATTTTCTATGACTTTAGAAAACCCCTCCTGGAATCCGTCTTGAGGATACGCGCCGTCCTCCCCGACGTCGTCGAAGCCGTCCATTTCCGTCATGCTGGTGTACTTCTCCGCCCAGTGCTTTGACTTCTCCTGCTTGAACAGAACCTTCGTTAGATCCTCCTGCTCGAATGCCTCGCCTCGGCGCTCAAGCATCATCCTGATCGGATACTGGGATTTTCCGAAGACACTGTCGTTTACGCCGGAACCCTCGCTGAATATGATATTTGCCACCTTTCTATCCTCCTTTTACGCTCCGGCTTCCGGCTCAGGCGCGACAAACACGAATCTAACATACACCGTGTCGCCCTCGGCCGTTCCGTCGAAGTTTACCACTTCTAAACTGCCCTCCACCTCCGCCTCCGCCGTCATCCCGTCCGCGGAGATTTCCAATTTATCTCCTATCGCAAGCCCGGGCGCGCCCGCGCTCAGCTCCGTCGCGTAGATGTGACGTTCACCTATGCGCTGTACGGCTATCTCCTCGCCGTCCGCCTCCGTCTTGCGCGACGCCATTGACAGGTAAGGCGGCATGTCAGTGTGCGTCGATGTAACGGGCATCAACATGCCGCCCGCAATCACGCAGACCTGTCCGACCTGGAACTCCTTGCCTGCTGACGCGGGCAAGTACTCAGTTGCCTGAGCGTCCGCGGTATCATACTTATAAGGTAAAAATGCCATCTTTCCTTCTCCTTTTCTTTTCCGTAGCTTTCGTCTACTGTCTACTCGCGACTAATGACTACCGACTAAATCACCGGCTTAACGCCGCGTTGTAGTAGTTGGTTATCTCGTCCGTTGTCGCGTCAGGGTTCAGCGCGCGGAACATTTCAAGTTCGTCGCGCGGTACGCTTTTAAGTCCCTGCCCTCTCGCCTTTGTCGCAGTCAGGTGCGACTTGCTCTTGTGCAGCATCGCGCTGTGTTCCCGCTGCGCCGTCCTCGCGCGTTCCGCAAGCCTATCAGCTTCAACCGCCTTAAACGCCGCTAAAATGTTCGGCCGTTTTTGGTTTTGCAGCTCCGCCAGTATTTGCGGATACGAAGCTAAGCTTTTCAGATTGTCGATAGACTTAATCTCAGGATCAAGCTTCGTTATCTCCCCAAAATCATCCAGGAACCGCTTGCTCTCCGCCGCGCGCATCGCGTTTATGCGTTCCTCTTGCATTTGCGCCGCCGCCTGACGCGCCCGCTGTACCTCAGGGTGCTGCTCGACCAATTTGTTAATCTCGTCAACCGTAACCTCGCCGTTCTCCAGCCGCGCCTGCATGGTCGCTTGCAGATACATCTGATAGTCCGCCGCCGTCTTTACAGGTCGTCCGGTTGCCGGATTTTCCAGCCCGAGATTGGCAAGCAGCTCTTCCTGCGCGCGCGACCTGCCCTGCTCGAAAGCCTCGCGAAGCTGCTGTTGCGTTAGACTTTGCGCCGCAGGCGGAGTTTCACCGCCTCCTTCACCGCCTTCGTCACCGTCATCTCCGGAGCCGCTTTCATCCGATTCGCTCTCGCCCTCATCAGCGTCTTCGTCTTCGTCGAAAATAGCTTCAAAGTCTATTTCATCAGCCTGCTTATCCGCGCCCTCTTCTCCGGTCATAATTTTCTCGTCTTCCACTTTTATCATCCTCCTTTTACGTAGTCGTTAGTCAATAGTCGGCAGTCGTGAGTAGACGTGAGAGACGTTCCCTTCGTCCCCTGTCTACTGTCGACTAATTCCTCCCGACTCCTCACTTCGATTTTCCCCCGTTCTTGCCGTTACGCAAGTCGTCGCCGGATATAACGTTGCCCTTCTTCAGCGTCGTCTTCTGAATATCCGACTTGATATTCATTGTCCCGCTCTGCGGTATTTTGCCCGTGTAACTTCCTGGCTTCTTCGTCATCTGTATCACCTCCTTTCATATAGTCGTTAGTCGAAAGTCGCAAGTCGTCAGCGGACGAGAGGACTGTTTCCTCCGACCGCCTTCAATTTTAGCTCCGCGCTTTTCAGCGCGTAGTCCTGATCCTGCTTCTTAGCCTCAAGCTGTAACTTCGCGCGGTCACGGTCTGCGGCTAACGCCGTCTCCTGCTGTTTTATCTCCGCACCGCGTGCCTCTGCTGCCGCCGCGTTCTGCGCCTGTTGGTTTTGCGCCTGAGCCGCCGCTTCCTGCGCCTGAGCCGCCTGTTGTTGTGCCGCCTGTTCGGCTTGCTGTCTCTGCTGCTGGAGTGCCAAAGCCTCCTCTAATTTACCGCGCACCCAGTCCACATTATCTGCCGCGCCGGGATACATGTTGTTGTCCAGGCTCGACCACGCCATAAGGATGCTCTCAATCTGCGACGGATTGTTTGCGTCAAGCGTAAACAATCCCGCCTGGTAGAAGTTGAAAGTTTCCTGCCACAACGCGCTCCGGTTCTGCGCCAGCGGTATCCCGTTGTCACAGCTGAACGTGTAGTCGTCTATGTCCCACTCGTAACTGCCGTCAGGCTGCCTGATTAAAAAGTCGTACCTGTCGAATGTATCATACTCAATTTGTCCTTGGACGTCATTGGACACCACGCTAACAGGATCATCCGAGTACGCAAGCATAAACTTGAACATTATCTCGAACAGCTGCGCGAACGCAGCCCGTTTCATTTCCCTGCGGCTCTCCAGGCGTCCCGCGCTCTGAGCAGCCGCGAACTGCTTTGCTATTCCAGATTGCGCGGTACTATCGCGCCGTCCCTGAAAGCTGTCTGTTATCCCTAATTGCTGTCTCGCTTCCTCGTACAACTGCGCAAGAAATTGCAAATCTTGCTGTATATTGCCCTCAAGCTCCAAAACTTTTATCTGCTGAATCTCATCAAGATTATGTACGGTGATTGTGTCCCCATCATACTCGTCTATCCTCAAAGACGCTAACGTCGCAGGCTTCGTTATTTTGCTCCCCGACCGGATAAGCTTTCTTATTATCTTGGTTTCCACGCGGTTTATCGCGTTCTGCGCGCTCCGGATGCGCGCCGCGTCCGATTCGCCCAGTAGCTTCCCGTACACAGATACGCTCTTCTCCAGGATTACGGGAAACATATTCGGCGAAAAATACGGAATACGCGCCGGCGGCATTATAACCTCGCCTCCGGCTGTATTAATCGGGAAAAATATCTCTTCATACTTCTGTTCTTCCCCGTCAATTATTCTGCCCTGATAATTTTCATAGTCCGCAAGTATTATATCGTTTACCCAGCTGAACATCCCGATGCCGCCGTCATCATTGCGGTAATACGCTATATACTGCGTCACCATGTCTTTGGCTGTGCTTTCAGCGTCTGCCCTAGTCCCTTTTACGTCCGGTTCGCTCTCTTCTTCATCCGCTACGCTTACGCCGTATTTTTTCTTAATATAACTTTTGGTCTGAGGACGCTTGATTATGATATAATCACTATCTTCAACTTGCGTATAAACTCCGTCCTGCGGTACCACCTCTAAAGAATGCAGATTTGTAACGGCAATCCCATTTTTATCGTTATCCCACTCTACCATCCAGTATCCGCCGCCGTTGACCGGAACCCAACGCTCCATCGCGTCGTTCATCGTTTCCATAGGCAAGCGGTCAAGCAGATTACGCAGCATATTCTCTATGCGTCTCGCTTTGCCGCGGTTCGCCTTTTTGCTGCACGTAACCTTAGGCTGCGGTATTGTGCTGTCTATCGTGGATTCGATATTCTCCGCGACGACATTGCGCACGTGCGGCGCGATGCGCGCGCGTCCGCGGTCTGTCATCGGCTCAACTCTATCCGTGCCGGCGTACAAAGCTTCGTATTCGCGTATCTGCTTTTCCGTGCCGGCAAACGCGGCGGCATTCAAGTTCAGCCTATCCTGCCATATGTGCAGGCGCTCCTCATTGCGCGCCGGCTTCGGCTTTTTGCCGGAGTCAGCCTGCGGCGCGCCCGTCAGCGTCGCCATAACCGCCGGATCTATTTCTTCATTCGGAAACATCATTAAATTCTGCTGATTCATATTATTTCCTCATAATTTTCCATTTGCCTCTTGCAATTTGCAATTTCCTCGGCGTTCCCCGCGTCCTCCGTCCCCTGTCGACTGTCTACTACCGGCTCGCCTGCTAACTTCTCGTCCGCTGCCGACTGCCAACTAACCGCTATCGACTAATCCGGCTCTCCCCACATCTCTACGAGTTTTTGTCTCTCATCATAGCTGCGTGCATTTTCCCAGTCCTCGTACATATCCTCGTGCCAAACGATTTTAGCGGACGCGTCCGCCTTTTTCATTTCCGGTGGACTTGCCATTGCAGCCGTTTCAATCTCAGCATCGGGCAACCACTGCTTCCATAATTCTTCCTTAGTTTTCATATATCCCTCCGTCCCTCGCCGCCAGCGGTCGCGACATGCACATGTACCGCGTCTCGTCCGCGATGTGGTCTTCAAGGCTGCTGTCCACATCCTCCGCCTTGTGCGTGTCGTAAATCAGCGCCGGCACCGTGCGTATAAAGTCCTTGCAAGTGTTGAATATATACATCATCGGAATCCCTTCAGCGTCAAACTGCAGCCGCTGATGTACCTCCTGCCAGCCGGCTACGCGCTGGTTATTCCCTCGCGAAAACAGTATGCCGTACTTAGCCGCGCTCTCCTGCACACTCGGTCCGGCGTCCGATTTCCATATCGCCGGATCCGCCACGCCGCGGATCTCTCTGCCCATCAGGAACGGATGCGTGCGCTCAATGTCGCGGATCCGCGTAAACAGTTCGTCCGAACTCAGGTCTAACCCCGTATCCGGAATGTCTTTCTGACATCCGTAATACTCCAATATCCTGTACATCCGCCCGTCGTAGTCTACCGCCCACCAGCCCATGCTGAACGGTTTTGCTCGTCCCCAGTCGAAGCTCCGGTACACGTTCCAATCCTCCGGAACCTCGAAGGGTGCAATTACGTGCGTAAACTTGCGGTCGTAGTAATGCTCAGGAGCATTGACAAATTCGTTGAACACCTGTCCCTCGAACACGTCCCAGCTGCCTTCGAGCCACGCCTTTCGCCGCGCTTCCGGCAGGGTCTCTAATTGTCGGACATAGTCCGGATTAGTCTCGGTCAGCACCGTATTATCATACACCGTCGCGGAGATAAATCTATATTCCGCAGGGTCTTCCGTATCCTTGTATTCGCGGTCAATGAATATTCGCTTGAAATACGCGTGTCCGACTCCGCCCGGATTGGTCGTGAAAAACATCTGCGTTGAGACGTCAGTACGAACCGAACGAAGCGAACCGCTGATAAGTTTTATCCAGTCTTCCTTGAAATGCGTCGCCTCGTCTATCGCGATGACGTCATATTCAAGTCCTTGATACCGCTGTACGTCTTTATCTGTGCCGCAGTATCCGCCTTTTATGGTGCTGCCATTCGGAAATGTTATTAGCTTTTCTGAAACTTTTAGCGTGGCGAACGGATGAAGCATCTGACCCAAAGGAGATAAATGGTTGCTTTTAATCTCATCGTACGTTTCGCGCAGAAGCAGACAATTAAGTCCGGTGTAATTCATGCAGAGCAGGATTAGCTTTATCCTTAGCACCCAACTTTTCCCGCCGCCGCGCGCGCCGCCGTAGCACACGTATTTCTCGCGCGCGGTTAAAAACTCAACCTGCTTAGGATTAGGCTTCATTCCTTGCAGTATTTTGAATATCGGCGCTGCCGTCTCTGCCCTTAGCGTACTCTGCATTTGCACCTCCTATCTCAATTTTTAGAGAACCAAGCGTCTCAGACTTACCTTCTTCCGTCTGCTTCAGCTTGATGTATTTATCAAGCGCCGCCACCCTGTCGCTCTTCCAGCGGCGCAGTTCGTCGCTCAGCCGGCTGATCGCGTTCATCGTTGTGTCGTATGCCTCAGCGTAACGCGAATCTTGCGTATCCAAGTCCTCCAGCAACAGGACTGTCTCATCTATCCGAAGCTGCACGCGCTCAATGTCCAAGTCGTACGCCGCTATCTCTTTTGCGAGCTTCATCGCCGGATTGGACACCAACCCCTCAAACTCGGTCTCGAATATGTTTGTCTCTTCGTCGCTGACGCGCTTTATCTTGCGGAAAGCCCCGTGCTTCAGCGCGTTCGCGTTGCCGGCAAGCTTCAGCTTTTTACGCCGCTCTACGTCATTCCTTACGCGGGGCGGTATATCGTAAAAACTTACTTGATTATCCGCGATTGGCGCAGATGTCTTATGTGTCCGCAATCCGTCCCAATCGTCCTGATGCTTCCATGTCCGGACAAGCTCAGGGCTCCGGTCAACCTTTAATGCGATTTCATACGCACTCAAAGTCCCGAAGCTCATGTCGTAAAGCTCTTTCGCTTTTTTTCTTTCAGCGCTTATCCCTCTCGCCATTCGCTCATCCCTTTCCTATTCTCCGTCCACTGCCTACTAATGCCTACCTACTGAATTGACTGTAGACTATCGACTACCGACTAACTTTTCAAACTCCGCATACGTCGCCGCCGTCACAAACACGCCGTCTATGTGGTCAAAAAACAGCTCATCCCCGAATGCCTGCTTGCCGCCCTCGTACCACTCCGTCAGCACGTCATACGCGACGGATATATCGGACGGACTAATCCCACGTGACGGATTCCAATATCCAGCAAACTGCAGGGGTTCTTCAACCGCCTCAACGATCGTTGCGCTCAGCCCCGCGCTTACGCGGTTACACGCTATTTCCGCAATTTTGCGTTTGTTGTCCGTCTCGTGGTCATATTCCTCGCCGGACAGCATCCGCGCAACGGTCACAACCTCAGTCTCAAAATCTGCCGGTAAGCGCCCGGGTATATCGGATGCCAAAACCGATAATCCGGACGCAACGATGAACCTACCGCTAACGGTATCCGCTTCCACTTCGGAATCGTCAACAGCACCCGCTGTTCCGACAGATAATGATAACTCGGGAACTGGAATTTTATATTCGCGCCTATAGTCCGCCGCGCCTTTCAGCGTGCCGACTGCTATTGCCGCGCAAATTACCATCGCCAAAATCGCGGCGACATTGATAGCCTTGATGTGTTTGTACAGAAATTTCATTGTATGCTCCCTCATCAGCGGATGGTTTCCGCCTTTTGTATCTGCAAATGCCAAAATGCGGCACGTACCCGTCGCCCTCGTCCGTCGCCAGCGACTTCAACGTCCACGACGTATCAAAAACTACATCTTTGCGCAGTTTGCCGTCAAGCGTCAGCACGGTATGGTTGTATTTCGAGTGCGGCATTACCCACCAATGCCTGCGCGTAGGTTCTACAGGCATAAGTTTTCCGTTCTCTGTCTCGCGGAAGGTTATCTTGCCTCCGCATTTAACGCAATAACTTTTGTCCATTTTGATTACCTCAGTCCCCCTGTCGACTGTCGACTGTCGACTATCAGACTCCCTACTGCCTACCGCCTACCGCCTAATCCCTGCAGCGCAACTCCGATAACAGCTGCCGCCGTCTCTTCGTCCGTATTCGGATTATGTATCCGGTAGATTAATTTAGGCTTTTCCTTGCGGACTTCATCTCCGGCAATCGCTTCGCGCGTTCCGATGCGCGCGCCTCGCTCCGCCGCCGCCTCCGTCTCCTGTCGACTGTCGACTAATCCCTGCCTACTAAACAGCGGCTCTTCCGTCCTGATTCCCAATTTGCAATTTGCAGTTTGCAATTTTGTCATCCTCCCTTATGCGTTTATGCGTTTCGTAAAAATTTGCCGCGTCTTGCCTTGCAAAAAATAAACAAACGCTAAATATTCTCTCGCCGGACATTTCCGGCTTCATTTTGCTTTTTCGCCCTCAAAATTTGAGGATTTTATGCTAATCCTCAGCCAGCAAGCGCTTTAACCGCGCTTCCGACTGTCTTTTCGCCGCTTTCCGGCGTTTGTTTCGCAGACCGCGAAACGTCATTTATCCGCGCGTCTCTCTTAGCCTTCGCGCCCATCGGCGCAAGTTAAGTTTGCAAGGACGTGCGTCGAATGGATTTTGCCACTCTGCTCTGTCGTTCTCCCATCGGGGCCGGGTACTGCCGAGCCGCAGTACCCGCCGTTTCCGATGCATCTGAGGATTTCTGTACGGCGCTCGCCCGTACCCCCTCAGCCCGTTCTCAAGGACCTCTCGGAACCCTCCGTGACGCCGGGTGCGTTTGACGTTGCCCCGGGCCGCCGCGCGTGTCTAAAGCGATCGGTAAAGGACAGATCGTCCAATCCTTAGCTACGCCGCACTCGCAAAAGCATGTGTCGTCATACTCCGCGCTCTGGGTTAGGCTGCTGCCAGTCCCCGTTAGACGGCTCTCTGCCGTCAGGCGCGCCGAACATAATGTCCGATTGCTTAATTCATATTATAATCTTATTTTTAAGAATGTCAAGTGTATTCTTAAATTAAATTATTTAACCAATTATCTTCAAATACTGTCTATCGTCATTATAATCAGCATAATTTTAAAAGTATCTGAGTACGTATAATACGTTGGTATTGGTATTAAGTCCGTATCCGTATTCTTTTTTGGTTTTCAGCACGGCTGCCACCAAAATCATTCCGGCTGTCAGCGCAGCTTTCAGCACGGCTGACAGCCAAAATTACATTTCGGTTACAAAAATATTTTACAATGTAATTCTTCGCGGTAATTTCAAAAAAACTCTTGACTTTTGTGTATTTGTGTGTATAATGAAGATATAAGCTAAAAAATCAGAAAGCCGCAGGACGCAATATGAAGGTAAAATATTCAAAAGACGCTCTTAAATTCCTCGCAAAACTTGACGGGAAATCAGTAACAAGAATAAGAAACGCCGTAAGCGGTCTTACCGAAAATCCGCAGGTAGGCGACGTCACTGCATTGCAAGGATACTCAGACGGAAGAAAAAGATTAAGGATCGGCTCTTGGCGCATAATATTCAAAAAGGATGCAGAAAATGCCGTTGAAATTATATACGTAATTGATATTGGAAATCGCGGCGATATTTACAAATAGGAGAGCTTTATGAAAACATTAGCATTAGACATCGCAAAAATGGTGGAACTGCTGCCGGAGCACGATCAGAGGTTCGCTTGCGAGTTCGTAAAAAAACTCGTCATTGCATGGGATCCTGATTTTTCCAAAGTAACACCGCAAGAAGCGGAACGCATCCGGTCTGCCGAGGAAAGCGGATTTTTTGACGACGAAAGTATTGACTGGGATAATTTAAACAAATATGCAGACAGCTAAAACTATGACGTATCCTACTTTAGTCGCCGCGATACCGCGCGATGATTTTTCCATACTGCTCGACTACGGTACGGCAGGAAAGCGTGTTTATGACTTCACACCCAACTTAGAACATAAGTTCTACGCGCCGCTTGCGGACGTCAACCTGTTCAAAAAGCTAACTGTAGCTGATGGTCAGCCGGAGTGGATAACGGGTCAGGATTTCTGCCCGCACACATTATATGAGCAAAGCGTGAAATTAGACCAATCGGAGAATTTACAATGAAAACAGCATACCCGGTAATATTTAGCAAAGCCGAAAAGGGATATACGGCAACGGTACCCGACTTCCCGCTTGACACGCACGGAAAGGACTTGACGGACGCTATTTTTATGGCGCGTGACGCAATAGGACTTGCAGGAATGTCTTACGAAGACAGAGGGGACAAGCCGCCAAGTCCATCCGATATTGACGCCGTACCGCGTGGTGCTCACGATATTATTTCATTAGTCGATATTGACTTCGCCGAGTACCGCCGCGCATACAACAGTCATGCGGTCAGGCGAAATGTATCTCTGCCGTCCTGGCTGAACACCGAAGCCGATCGCGCCGGCTTAAACGTCAGCGCAATCCTGCAAACCGCGCTGAAGCAGGAACTAAACAGAGCAAAGTAACAGGAATGATACAACCCATTACCCAAAACTTAAACCCGCCGCATATGCTGCGGCTCGTAGCGTATTGCCGCGTCAGCACAAACAAAGACGATCAGCTTAATAGTCTTGAGGCACAAAGACTGTTTTTCGCGGCATACGCCAAAAGCATAAACGCAGTCCTCGTTAGGATCTACGCGGATGAGGGCATATCAGGTCTGTCACTGAAAAAGCGCACAGAGTTTCTAAATATGATGTCTGACGCCGAGCAGGGACTATTTGATATGGTAGTGGTAAAAGACGTCTCGCGCTTCGCGCGCAACACGGTGGACTTATTACAGTCCGTCCGCCGCCTTAAAGCGCTGGGTATTGAAACGCAATTCTTAACTGCGAATATGACGTCAATGGGACCATCCGAGTTCCTCCTAACGATGTACGGAGCTATAGCACAAGAGGAATCAGCCAATACCTCCAAGCGCGTAAAGTTCGGTAAAAAGATCAACGCTGAAAAAGGACGCGTCCCGAACCTTGTCTACGGATACGACAAAACGAAAGGAATCCTTTTCGATATAAAAATAAACGAACACGAAACCGACATAATGCGTCAAATGTTCAACTGGTATACAAATTATAGATACGGCGACCAAAAAATTGCAAAAATATTGAACCAGCGCGGAGAACTAACCAAAAGAAAAGGCAAATGGAATTCAGTAGGCGTTGCAGGCGTCCTCAAAAATCCACTATGCACCGGAAAGATAATAAACGGCAAGCAAGAAGTCTCGGATTTTCTCACAGGCCGACGCGAGGACAAGCCGGAAGACGAATGGTTCGTCACCGACCGTCCGGACTTAAGGATTATAGATCCTGAAATTTTCGAAGAAGCACAGCGCATCCGGCAGGAACGCTTAGCCGATTTCAAGATTGACGGCAAGCGCGAAAGCACAGCTCATCTTTTTTCCACTGTTATAAAGTGCAAAGAATGCGGCAAATCGTTCCGCAGGCGGGAGCGAAAAGACTACAATACATACATACGCTGGATATGCTCAATGTGCTACGGTTTCGGAGACGACAACTGCGCGAACAAAACGAAAGTAAGCGAACCCGAGCTGATCGCCGTGCTGAACGATTATTTCCGGTCACTGCTAAAAGACAAGCAAAAGATAAAAAAGCACATAGCAACTGAGTTCATCAAGAACTATAAAGCCAACGACGAAAACGCAAACCGAGAGGTCGAACTCAAAAGCAAGATACAGAAACTCGATCGCCAGCGTACAAAGTACATGGATATGTACACCGATGACCTAATATCCCGCGAGGAACTTAATGAAAAACTCGCCGGTTCGCGCGACGAGCTGAAGCGTTTAGAATACGAACTGCAAACCGCGTCCGGAAATCTCAGCAAAGGCTTATCCGTAGACACGTTAATCAATAATACATTCAGGGATATTGAAAGCATAACTAACGTAGAGAATATGTCAAACGCGCAGATAAAGAAGCTGATAGAAAAAATTGAGGTAAGCGCAGACGGAACCGTTGATATACACCTGCGGCTGATCAGCTCACTCGGCTTAAACGTTGCTGTAATAACTAAATAAATCCCCGTGCCAGTAGTTAGCACGGGGATTTATAAACCGTTCACATTAGCAAAGTCTGTATGATAAGACCAATGAAACTAATCTATCTCCAACATATGTTATGAAGCCTATTCGATATCTGCTTGCTGATATAAATTCAGAGTATGTGTTTACATCTGATTATGATAGAGTAAAAAGCAAAAACAAAAAAGAGAAATTGTTCTATATACGCCCCTGTATTGAGGATAGGATGTTTGTATGTTGCCTTGTTAGTGATCAAGAGTTTGTTCCATCAATCGCAAACGGTGAAAGTTTACCCAGTGATGATAGATATACCATAGGGGAATATAAATATATTAAAGAAAACTATTCTCCAAAAGTTGCTTTTAGCCAAACAATTCCGCATAGAGCATCTGATATTTTATATAAATTACTTTTCATTGATTTAGACGACCCAAGTTCACAAAGTCGAATATCGCGCAGAAAAATACTTGAAAATGCAGTATATGACCGTTGGATTGATTACGGAACAATTCATGCTGTTACACATCACTCATTTTTCTGTGTTACAGGAAGCCATGAGGATGTTAGAAAAAGTGTTATTAACCCGTTTCTTACAGAATATATAGAAATGGCAATAATATCTTTGGCGCAACGTTCAACAATATTATCATTATCTGCTGAAGCAGCAAAGTTTGTAGAAGGAATAGAAGACAATAAAACCAACAAAGAGAATTTAGGTAAAATTGAGGATCTGCAGAAAAAATACGCTCAGGCGCAAAGCCAAATATTAATATTTGATGTAACGCCACAAGAACAAGGTGTAGAATTATTCGACATGCTTACAGAACAACTTTACATTAAAGAAAACAGGCAATATTTGGACGCTTTGATGACAACACTTCGCGATGTTGCCAATATTTCTCACGAAAGAATAACAAGAAATGCCGATAACATTTTAAATAGAAGGCTTGCCCTAGTTTCTGTAATAGGAGTGATGCTCACATTATTGCAAGTATTACCTACGTTTATTAAGTTTTCGATTTTAAAAATATTCAACTCAAATGAGAGTTGTATATTTATTAAATCTTGTATTTTAATTATAGTCATTATAATTGTCATATATAAAATTCTAAAAAACAAATAACAAATTTCCTAATTAATTGCCATCTAAAACCAATCTCCGTCGCACTTGCCAGTATGCCGCTATACTAATTGGTTACTCATCCTCAGATGCAAGGACTAATTACACACTTTGACATTGACAGATTTTTTATTCCAAAACCTTGATTTGAATATCGAAATTGTGTATAATATAAAAATAGTAAAATATTACTGCGCCTCTATCTTTCTAAATTTGATAACAAAACAGCTGCAAACTCTTTCCGAGCGGGCAGCTGTTTTGATTATCCTTTAATTTATGTATAATGGATTTCCCGCTGCAAGACTTCTCACCGCATCTCGTAGTACACCATCTCATTCCTGACTGTCAGTACCTAACACTTAATCTTCGTACATTGTTAATTCGCTGCGCGATCCATTTTACGCATTTTCTTATCAAGCGCGAACATCAGCGTTATTGCGAGCATTGCGGTACCGGTTGCTATAAACTCAGTG
>JAITQY010000149.1 GCA_031288675.1 Oscillospiraceae bacterium
AGTTTTAATTCCAAGCTCGTTAAACTGCCGTATAAGAGAAATTGCCTTGAACCCGCCGCCGACAAAAATCGCGGCTTTTTTTCCTTTCAATCGCGGCTTATATTGTTCAAGTATAGGCATAACTTGCGCGGTTTGTTCTTTCAGGAATTTTTCTGCAGCATCCGTTTTGCCGAATCTCTCCGCTATCTTCAAAATTGAGTTTGTAGTGTCCTCAACGCCAAAGAAACTTACCTTTTCATATGGGATTCCGAACTCGTCTTTCATTCGTTCTGCAAGGTACATTGACGAACCTGCACACTGTACTACATTAAGCGCCGCCTTTGGCGCTTGAATTAACGTATCGTAGCTTGAATCGCCTGTGATTGTTGCCACAACAGGAATCCCAAGCTGCTCTAAATAACCCTTAATAATCCACATTTCTCCGGCAAGGTTATAGTCGCCTAATATATTCACGCCGTCATATTCTTCGCAAGTTTTATGCGGAAGCATAAGCTCCGTAATAGCGTCACAAGCAAGTTTGTAGCCCTGCGATTTCGTCCCGCTGAATCCGGGTGCTTTTACCGCAATACAGCGAATATTGTAACGGCTCTCAACATCGCGGCAAACGGCTTCAACGTCATCGCCTATTACTCCGACTATACAAGTACAATAGATAAAGAAAACTTTTGGATTCAGTTCAGCCTTTGCCATAATTTCGTCAATGGCGGCAGCTAGTTTTTTCTCACCTCCAAATATGACATCTGTTTCGCGGAGGTCGGTAGAAAAGCTATGGCGGTAAAGATCGCTGCCGCTGGTTAAACTGCCCCTTATGTCCCAAGTATATGCCGCGCAGCCTATCGGACCGTGAACAATGTGATAAGCGTCTGTGATTGGATTTAGGACAACTCTCGCCCCGCAGTACACACAGGCACGCTGGCTTACTGACCCGCTTACGCTTTCTTTCTCGCAGCTAAGCCCCTTGGCAGATTTACCGCCGGTAGCTATTGAATTTTTACGTTCCTGCAAAATCGCCACAGTTTTTCCCGCCTTTCTTACATTACTATTTCAAAGTCCTCATCGGAATAATCGCGCTCCATCCTAGTCATAATCGCATCCGTGATTTTCTCAATCATTCGTATTCCTCCAACATAGCCGACTGTGGGCAGAAGCGGTCCGCCGTAACGGTCAAGAACCGGGAAACCTGCTCTGACAAACGGGATATCCTCTGCTTTAGCTATTTGCTTGCCGTATGTACTGCCAAGCAATAAATCCACTGGTTCATTTTTTATCCACTGATGCAAGTCAAACAGGTCGGCATTGGCTTTTACCGTACTGCCTGTAATATGATACTCATCCAACAGTTTGTTGACTAAAACCGTAAAATCATCTTTTGGTGTGCCGGAAATCACATACTTGGGAACCATTCCTGCTTCCAAGACTAGCGAGGTCAACCCGAGAACAATATCAGGATCGCCGAAGATTGCAACCTTTTTCCCACTTGTATATGCGTGACTGTCAAGCATAAGGTCAACAAGCTGACCGCGCTGTTCCTCCAATGCATGCGGAACCTCACGTTTCGAGAGCTTCTGCAACGCCATTAGATATTTATCTGTGAACGTTACACCAACCGGCAAAGGTAGTAAATTAAACGGCACTTTCCATTTCTTTTGCATTAGCTCGGCAGTTGGTGTTGAGATAATATGCCCGAATGCAATCAGGTGCTTTACGCCGCCCAAGGATTTTAATTCCGCCTGAGTAGTGCCGCCATCGGGGTACATTTGGTAGCTGCCGGTCATCGGCGCGTCCATTACACCACTGTGGTCGGGAAACATAATAAATTCCAGCCCCATTTGCTCAGCAATCAGTTTCATTTCTCTGTTATCACCGGGATTTACCCATCCGGGCAGAATAGCGATTTTGTCCGATGCGCTTTTGTTATTTGGGTCAACGTAATAATTTAAGAATCCGTTGACCATATTTGTAAATCCTGTGATATGCGAGCCGACATAACTCGGCGTGTTGCAGTGGATAACACGTTTACCTTCCGGAATCTGCATATCCATTATATAGCTGTTAAGGTCGTCCCCAATTGTTTCGGACAGGCAAGTTGTATGTATTGCGATAATGTCGGGACCATAAATGTCAAATATGTTTTTTACAGCTGTATTGACATTACTGCAACCGCCGAACACGCTCGCGCCCTCTGTAAAAGAACTTGATGATGCAATCGCCGGTTCTTTGAAGTGACGGCTAAGTACAGTTCTATGGTAAGAACAGCACCCTTGACTTCCGTGGCTGTGCGGCATACACCTATGAACACCCAGTGCGGCATACATAGCTCCTACGGGCTGACAAGTCTTGCAGGGGTTGATTCTTAATGCGGATCGTTCCGCCACAGTCTTTGGAGTTAAATCAAGCATATTTACCCCACCTTTCCTATCAGCATGGGTTCATTTTTCCACGGAGGAGTCACCAAACTCCAAGCATTTGCATACAGCGTCATAGTAGCGTCCCGCCCGAAATTAACCGCCCCATTAAAGCCTGCATACGGACCGCTGTAATCGTAACTATGAATCTGTCGTGAGGTAAACCCTGCTTTCTGAATGCTGTACTTGTCTTTAATCCCGGAAAAAAACATATCAGGCTTGAACGCTTTTATAAGCTCGTCTGTTTCAAAGTGGTTATAATCGTCAACTACAATATCGCCTTTGGACATCTCGTGGAACATTCCTTCATAATCGTCTATGGTCACTTTGCCCTCGTAGTTGGATTCGCGGAACAGTGTTTCGTCGGGTTCGACAGTTAGCTGCTCAATGTTCTTATTGTCTGCATCTTCTTTTATTGACGGGATTACTTCTCGCCCCTCATAGTCATCACGGTGAGCGAACTCATAGCCCGCAATAACCGTGTGTACACCAAAATCTTCAAGAAGAACTTGATAGTGATGACTTCGAGATCCGCCGGAAAAAATGCCCGCAGTCTTGCCTGTCAATTTGGATTTATAGTAGGCAATATCCTCTGAGATGGTGTTCAATTCATCCGTGATGACATCATCAACACGCTTTTTTAATTCCGGGTCATTGAAGTATTCCGCTATGTCACGCAGACTCTGACAAGTTGCGCCTACGCCGATAAAGTTTACTTTCATCCAGTCAATGCCGTACTTTGTTTTCATCATTTCGGCAATGTAGTTGATTGACCTATGGCACATAACCAAGTTAAGCTGCGCTAAATGAGAGTTAGATAACGCCTCAACGCTGCCGTCTCCGGTAAAAATACTTACGACTTCAATACCGCAGCGTTTCAGGATTCGAGCTTCTTCCCAGCCATCCCCGCCAATATTATATTCACCAAGTATATTGACGCTGAATTTAGTTTCCGGCTCCTTGTCACCGGTTCCGATTATGTAGCGCATAAGCCCGTTATTGGCGATGTGGTGTCCCGCGCTTTGCGATACGCCTTTATAACCCTCACAAGAATAGCCTATTGCTCTAATGCCGTATTTCTCTTCCGCGCGTCTGGCAACTGCCTGAACATCATCACCTATAAGACCAATCGGGCAGGTACTGCAAATCATTATTGTAGTAGGCTTGAATATTTCCATTGCTTCATCAATGGCTTTCTCTAATTTCTTTTCTCCGCCAAATACAATGTCAGATTCTTGCATATCTGTAGAAAAACAATATGGAATAAAGTTTTTCCCGTCACTATTATTATCCAGTTTTGCCTTGTTGCGCCTCGTTCCCCAACTGTAAAAACCGCAGCCAATAGGACCGTGAGTAATAACACACACATCTTTAAGCGGACCAACCACAACGCCTTTGCACCCTGCGTAACAACATCCTCTGGCGGTCATAACTCCAGGAATGGCTCTGGTGTTTGCCGAAATAGTATCTGCGGATTCTGCTTTTTCAAGCTCAATCAAATGTTCCTTACGGTTTTTGTAGACCCTTGCGGAATATTTATCAAGCATATTTTGACGTTTATTCATTCTGCCCTCCTAAAATGCGTCCATAGTTGTTTCACCTGTACGGATTGTGATTGCCTCATATATAGGAAGTACAAACACTTTGCCGTCTCCCGGATTTCCAGTTTGGTTTGCATCAATTATTATATCCACCACTTTTTTTACTTCATCGTCTTTAACTATCAGAGTAAAAAATCGCTTGGCTACCAACCTTGTTCGCTCTGAAAGTGATTCGCCGATTTGATTGGTTGGCAAGTCACCCTCTGACAAAGTTCCCAGAAGTTCGTAACTTAGTCCCATTTGCTTGCCTCTGCCTAAGCACGGACGGCAGGTAAACGCAGGAAATCCATTGTTGGCAAGTGCGGTTTTAGTCGCGTTTATTTTATTAGGACGCAGGAACGCCATTACCTCTTTCATTACGTTATAGCCCCTCCTTACCATTGCTTACCGTATATGCACTTTCCACAGGCGAAACAAAGATTCGTCCGTCCCCATAATTTCCTTCTCCGGTTTTTGCTGTACGGATAATAATTTTTACAAGATCATCCTTGTCTTCGTCGTTAACAAAGTACATCAGCATTTCTTTTGGAATCTCGTCATAGTGAACCTCGCCAACGGTGATACCTTTTTGTTTGCCGCGTCCAAAAACATCCATTTTTGTAACTGCCGGAAAACCTGCGGCGGCTACTTCCTCCATTACCGCGCTCACCTTATCGGGACGCACGATTGCTCTTACAAGTAACATTGAATAAACCTCCTCAATCAAATAAACCGTGTTCGGTAAGTATTTCTTCAAGTCTGTCAATGCTCATCGGCTTCGGAATTATGAACATATCGTTCTCGTCAATTTTCTTTGCAAGTGTACGGTATTCGCCAGCCTGTTTTTCCTGCGGAGAGAAGTCAATAACGGTTTTTTTGTTGATTTCCGCCTTTTGAACCGCGTTGTCACGGGGTACAAAGTGAATCATTTGCGTCCCGATTTCTTTTGCAACAGCTTCAACCAGTTCACGCTCACCGTCAACATTACGGGAGTTGCAAATTAATCCGCCAAGCCGAACGCCGCCGCTATTAGCATATTTACTTATGCCCTTACTGATGTTGTTGGCGGCATACAAAGCCATCATTTCACCAGAACAAACAATGTATATTTCCTGTGCTTTTCCTTCTCGAATAGGCATTGCGAACCCTCCGCAAACAACGTCGCCTAAAACATCATAAAAAACGTAATCTAAATCGTCCTCATACGCCCCTAATTGTTCCAACAGATTGATTGATGTAATTATTCCTCGACCGGCGCAACCGACGCCAGGTTCGGGTCCGCCGCTTTCTACACCTTTGATCCCGGCAAATCCGACTTTCATTACAGCTTCCAGTTCAATGTCATCACCCTCTTCGCGAAGCGTGTCCAGCACTGTCTTTTGCGCTAATCCGCCTAACACAAGTCTTGTACTGTCAGCTTTCGGGTCGCACCCGACTATCATTATTCTTTTCCCCATTTCTCCAAGTCCGGCGGTAAGGTTTTGTGTAGTTGTGGATTTTCCTATTCCGCCCTTTCCGTAAATAGCAACCTGTCTCATTGTCCCCCTCCTAAAATGTTAATAATTCAAAGGCGCAGTTTTATAAATAAAACTGCGCCTTTGCGGTTTGTAAATGAATTATAGCACATACATACTTGCAAAATCAATACATCAGATTGTAGAATATAAGCAACCTATCCGTTAATATTATGGCGATATTCACGTTCGTGTGCAAAACAGATGATCCGAAAATGCAATTTTTAGATATTAGAATTGCATTTTGTGCTTTCTATAACAAAATCTTTTAATAATTTATTTGCATACAATGCAAATAAATATTAGATATCACGGCTATGAATATTCACTTAAAACGTTTCAAAAAATTATCAGATAAGGTGCAAAAAGCTTGCACCTTATCGAGTTAAAATTTAATTGAACGATACGCAGTTTGACAATTGAATATCCGGCATCACGAATACGTTAACCTCACCGCAGCGGCACAGGTTGGCACGCGCGGACACTATTTTAACGTCTGACAGCTGATACTTTGCCTTTTTTGCCGCAACATTTGCCGCAGCCGCTACACGAGCTGCGTACTTCAAGTATTCCGCGCAGCGCGGATGCGCTGGCACAGTGCGACTGCACAAGTTCAACGCCGCTTTTGACAGCGGTGGCTCGCGCTATTTTTGCCATTTCGTGTGAAACCGGATTCGTAAACAGCACTACTAAATCCGCGCCGTATATTTTGCCCTCCATATTACGGCAGGGCTGAGTGCAAACTTGCGCATCACAGCCGTATTCCTTACAGATGTTATGGTAGTTGCGGCACATTCGGTCATGTCCGCCAACTATTACTACGCTCACTTTTAATCTCCTTTATGTAACAAATATCGCGCTATCGCGCTGTACAAATCCGCGCTGACAGCGTGCTCTAATCCGCAGGCGTCACGTTCCGCCGCCGCCTGGTCTAATTTCAGTATGTCCGTAAGAAATCTATACAGCAACCCGAACCGTTTGTGCAGAGCTTCCGCATTGGCAATACCCGCGGCGGTAAGCGTGAATCCCTTGTATCTGTGCTTTGTAAGCAATCCCATACCGGCAAGTACATCCGTAGCCCGGCAGGCGCTTGGTTTGGAACATCCAAGCGCACCTGCAATTGCGGCAATGCGAACCATTCCGTTGCTTTTGCCGGCAAGCCTGTAAATGCAGGACAAATAATCCTCAAGGCTTGCCGACAATTTTTCTGCTGCGGTCACTTTTCGCAGCTTTCGGCTTTACCGCAGCAGGAACATCCGCCTCCGCATTTGCCGGCTTTTGCGCGCTTGATTTGACGGAATATTACCCATCCTACGTATACCACTATCACTGCCGTTATTATAATAGTCGGGATCATATTACAGCTCCTCCGAGTTTCTTAGATTTTTGTTTTGCTTTAGCCTGCGGCTTAAACAACAGCCACTGGAACGCGGCTATCAGCAATACCGCAACTACCGTACCTATACCGAATCCTCCGCCGGTGAACAGCATTCCGATTTGGTAGACACACAGCGAGACGATGTACGCAAATCCGCATTGATATCCGATTGCCGTCCAGAACCAACGGCTGTTGTTCATCTCACGGCGTATTGCACCCATTGCCGCAAAGCACGGCGCGCAAAGCAGATTGAACACGAGGAACGAATACGCGGCAAGCGAGGTGTACGCAGCGGCAAGATTGCCCCAGATTTCCGCGCCGTCCTCCGCGACTTCAGCGAAGCCGTAGAGGATACCGAACGTACCTACCACGTTCTCTTTAGCTATCAATCCTGTAATTGCCGCAACCGCCGACTTCCACTCGCCCCAGCCAAGCGGAGTAAATATCCACGCTATAGCATTGCCGGCTTTTGCAAGCATACTATCGGACATATCAACCATTCCGAACGAACCGTCAGTCCATCCGAAACTCGAGGTGAACCACACGAATACAGTTGCCGCAAGGATTATCGTTCCTGCGCGTTTGATGAACGACCAACCGCGTTCCCACATAGTACGCAGTATAAATCCTAACGTCGGCATATGGTATGACGGCAGCTCCATTACGAACGGAGCAGCGTCACCGGAGAAAATACGCGTCTTTTTAAGTATAATTCCGGAGCAGATGATTGCCGCCATTCCTACAAAGTACGAGCTTGTAGCTACCCATCCCGCGCCGCCGAAAACTGCGCCGGCAATAAGCGCGATTATAGGCAGCTTCGCTCCGCACGGAATGAAAGTAGTGGTCATAACAGTCATACGGCGGTCGCGCTCGTTCTCAATAGTACGCGAAGCCATAATGCCGGGAACTCCGCATCCTGTTCCGATAAGAATCGGGATAAAGGATTTGCCGGACAGCCCGAACCGGCGGAATATACGGTCCATTATAAAGGCTATACGCGCCATATATCCGCAGCCTTCAAGGAACGCAAGGAATATAAACAGTATCAGCATCTGCGGCACGAATCCAAGCACCGCGCCGACTCCGGCAACTATACCGTCAAGTATAAGAGCCTGCAGCCAGTCAGCAGTATTAAGGTATACGAGCAAGGATTCAATTGCCGGCGGTATGATTTCTCCGAACAGTACATCGTTTGTCCAATCAGTCACGATCGTTCCTACGGTAGTGACAGACACATAATAGACGATGAACATAACCGCCGCGAAAATAGGAATCGCCAGCCAGCGGTTAGTGACGATACGGTCTATTTTATCGGAGGTAGTTAGCTCTCCTTTTTTGCGGTTCAGTTTTAGGCAGTCTTTTATAATAATATCAATGTAACCGTAACGCTCAGCAGTTATAATGCTCTCACTGTCGTCGCTAAATTCCGCTTCACAGGTTTTTATGTCACTTTCGATGTGAGCAAGTTTATCCGCCGTGATTCCCAGCTTATCAATAATTTTTGTATCACGTTCAAACAGCTTTATTGCGTACCAGCGTTGTTTTTCCTCCGGGTAGCTGTGCAGAACCGCCTCTTCAATGTGCGCGAGAGTGTGTTCAACACTGCCTGAGAAAGCGTGCTGAGGCACTGTTTTTGTACCGCTCAGTGCAGTCTCTACCGCAAGTTTTGCGGCTTTATCAACACCGTCGCCTTTAAGCGCGGATATTTCCACGACCTCGCATCCGAGTTTTACGGATAATGCTCCGGCATCAATCTTATCACCGTTTTTCCGCACAACGTCTATCATATTTACCGCTAGCACAACAGGAATGCCAAGCTCCGTGAGTTGTGTCGTTAAGTACAGATTGCGTTCAAGGTTCGTGCCGTCGATGATGTTAAGTATAACGTCAGGCTGTTCGTCAATAAGATAGTTTCGCGATACTACTTCTTCAAGCGTATACGGGGAAAGAGAATAAATTCCCGGTAAATCCGTTACCGTAACGTCCTTGTAGCCTTTCAGTTTCCCCTCTTTCTTTTCAACCGTAACGCCAGGCCAGTTGCCTACGTACTGGTTCAATCCGGTCAAAGCGTTGAACAGCGTCGTCTTGCCGCTGTTAGGGTTGCCGGCAAGCGCAATATTGATTGACATCAGTTATCTCCTCCCACAATAATAGATTCGGCGTCAGATTTGCGCAGTGACAGTTCATAGCCGCGCACAGTTATCTCAATGGGATCGCCAAGCGGCGCGACCTTGCGCACGAAAATCTCCGCACCACTGACTAACCCCATATCCATAATACGGCGCTTGATTGCTCTCTCTCCGGATATGCTGACGATTTTGACCGTTTTACCGGGTTTGACGTCGCGTAAAGTTTGCATTGTTTCCTCTCCTTATATCATAATCTTTTGAGCCATTTCACGGCTCAAAGCTACCCGCGATTCCTTGACTTGCACAATCACATTTTCACCGGTACGTGTAATCAGGCTTACTTTACTGCCCGGTACAAAGCCGAGATTTTCGAGGTGCAGCCGAATTTCAGCGTTTCCGCCGATTTTTTTTATAGAATTAGCCTCACCTAACTTCGCCATAGATAACGGCATCATTATATACTCCTTGCGTGATTTTTAGTTAGCAAACGCTAACCCTAGTATTTAGAAGAAAGTTAGCAGATGCTAACTGATGCGTTAAAATTCTGGTTAGTCTCTGCTAACCTAATGGCAGTATATCACGGCTTCCTCAGCTTGTCAAGAGTTTTTTTAATTTTTGTAAAAATTTTTCATCGCTTTTAATAATCCCTTTACAACTGCGCCGACTATAACACCTGTAATAACTCCGGATATAATCAATACAGGCAGATATGATACTACATAAAACGAGCGCATAATGACCGCAGCTGCAATGATTTGACCCATATTATGCGATATCGCGCCTAACACGCTGACGCCTATAGGACTAAATCTTGATTCTGAAAATCTCACCGCGACCGACATTACGGCAAAACTGATAAGCGTTCCGCTAATGCTGTAGAAGAATGATACCACCGCGCCTGACAACAAAGCGGTAAGCACACACTTCAAAAGCGCAATTTTAAGCGCGTCGCGCGTTCTGAACAAATATAAAGCGGTTAATATTACCGAATTTGATAACCCAAGTTTTACGCCCGGTACGGCAAAATCAAACGGTATCCAATGCTCAGCTATACCAACCGCAAGCGCGGCGGTTAGAAATACCGACGCCAAAGCAAGGCTTGGCTTTTGGGATATTCTATTATTATTTTGCAACCGCGTCAACCTCCGTCCGGGATATATTATTGTCAAAAATGCGTATTAATACTTGATTCGGCAAACATACGATGACCTCTCCGGGCGAATGAATCCTGCCTGTGTGAACGCAATCCTGCGAGGGGCAATCGGCAAATATGACCGCAATTCCGTCCGGCGTAATGTCGGCTGTCAGTTTACCCGCGGTTCCGTTGATTTCAAACTCTGTAAAATCATCAAGGGAGCGCGTTTCGATAAGCTTACCCGCGACACGGACTTCGGCAGTAATATTTATAC
>JAITQY010000166.1 GCA_031288675.1 Oscillospiraceae bacterium
GATTTATCTCTCCGGATATGAAATCGCCGTGCGCGACGGTAACCTTATCAGCATAATGACCACTTACGGAATGGTCAACGGAACGTTCACCGCCGGAAACTACGACCTGAACACCGCTATACTGCGCGGTCAGTGGGGGTACGGCGGATTGGTAATGACGGACTGGTGGGCGTGCTTCTCCGTAAATGATAAAGGCGAACCTGACCGTAACGACCTTGCCGCGATGGTAAGGGCGCAAAACGACCTTGCAATGGTACGCGAGGACACCTTGAAAGAGAACGGAAACGACAATCTGTTAGAGTCGCTGAAATCCGGCGCGGTCACACGCGCGGAGTTACACCGGTGCGCAAAGAATATTCTTAACGTGATAATGCGTACTCCGGCGCTTGACCGCTGGCTTGGACGCCTGCACGAAGAAGAGATCGCGGCTTCTAAGGAAGCGGAAGCAGACTTCAAAATGGGTATAGTTTGGGAATCAAATGAGGATAATTGACATATCGCAGGAACTGCTGTCGTGCGCGGTCTATCCGGGCGACAGCGCACCGTCGGCAAAGAGGGTCAAGACTGTAAAAGAGGATAAGTATAACTTGACCGAGCTTTCAATGTGCGTACACAACGGGACACATATTGACGCGCCATTGCATTTTCTTGACGGAGGAAAAGCTATCAATGAACTGCAGGTCGAAATCTTTTACGGTAAATGCACCGTTACGGACGACTCCGAGCCGTTTTCAGACGTCCTGAAACGCTGCGGTGAGCGGCTGCTTCTGAAAGGCGCAAAGGAGTTCAGCGTTTTGGAAATAGAAGCGCTTGCTCAGGCGGGCGTTCACTTGATTGGCATAGAGAGTCAAACTATCGGCGATATGGATGTACATATCGCGGCGCTTAGCGCCGGAATAGTGCCGTTAGAGGGCTTACGGCTTGCGGAAGTTCCGCCAGGCGAGTACACTCTGTGCGCGTTCCCGATAAACATTGCAGGCAGCGACGGCGCTCCTGTACGCGCGGTCTTGATGGACGGGTGAGCATTTATAATCTATCGTAATCAGCTTGAACAAATCTCCATACAAAAAAAGCTTGACAAGCTGATAAGCGTGTGGTAAAATAACTTAATACTGGGATTTCAGCGAATAAAATAATCCTTCCCGGTGGGAAACATCGGGCAACAGACCATAAGGAGGTTCTCATTTTGGACAAGAGCAAACAGTTGCACAACTATGAGTTGATGTACATTCTCGACGCAACGAAAAGCGACGAAGGGATTCAGCAGCTCACAGACAAATTCAAGGCATTGACGGAAGCCAATGCGGCACAGTACGAACAGGACTTGATAGGTAAGCGCAGGCTTGCGTACCACATCAATGATATGCCGGAAGGCTATTATGTCCTGATCAAATTTACATCTACTCCGGATTTTCCGCAAGAAATCACCCGTGTGCTTGGCATCACTGAAGGTGTATTGCGATCGCTCGTAACGAAAGTTAAGGAGTAAGAATACAGGAGACTAAAAAATGCTGAATCAGATAGTTGTAATGGGCAGACTGACGCGTGATCCGGAACTCCGCGCGACGCAAACAGGAGTTCCTGTCGCAAGTTTTAGCGTTGCGTGCGAACGTGACTTTGCCGGTCGTGAAAACGGTCAGAGAGAAACGGACTTTATCGACTGCGTTACATGGCGCAATCAGGCGGAATTTGTTACAAAAAACTTCCGCAAAGGAGATATGATCATCGTAACGGGACGTCTGCAAATCCGCGACTGGACGGATAAAGAGGGCGGCAAGCGCCGTCAGGCGGAAATCGTGGCTGAAAATATCCACTGGGGCGAAACGCGTCAGGCGAAAGAAGCCCGGTTGAACAGCACCAACAATTACGGAAGCGGTTACGGTAATCAGGGCTATGGAAGCTCAGGCGGATATTCATCCGGTCAGGGCAGTTACAGCGGAGGAGGCGGTTACGGAGGGCAAAGCGGATATGCCGGTCAAAATAGCTACAACAGCAACTTTGCTCCGCCTCAGCCAAGTGAACCACCATCATATCCGGCATATCAGCCTCCGCAGGAGCCGCCTTACAGCGCGCCGCAACCTGCACCGAATCCACCGGTAAATAATAATGAACCGTCGTTTGTAGAGCTTGACGACCCGGAACTTCCGTTCTGATTATGTCAGCTAACGACGTACACATCAATAAGGAGAATTAAAATGGATAACGAAAATATCGTCAAGACGCATGAAGCTGCGGAGCAAACTACAGAACCCGCAGCGGAAACCCGTCCTGCGCGTGAGCCGCGCGAGTATCGTCCCCGCGCGGAACATTCCGACCGTGACGGAGGACGCAATAACCGCCGCCGCAAAAAGGTATGTCAGTTCTGCGCGGACAAAAACAACAAAATAGATTACAAAGAAGCCGCAAAGCTTCGCCGCTTTATCTCGGAGCGCTATAAAATCCTGCCGCGCCGTACAACCGGCACGTGCGCGATGCATCAGCGCGAACTTGCAGAGGCAATCAAACGCGCGCGCCAAATTGCGCTGTTGCCTTACGTACCGGAATAGTAGCAAATAGTTAACGCTTGCAGGGACGAATTAGATTCGTCTCTGCGTGTTTTATTGCTCCGACGTAGTTAGGCGTTAGTTTGTAGTCGTGAGTAGACAGTAGATGTGGGATGCGACGGGCGAGGGACGGAGAAAACGACGGGCGAGCAATGCTCGCCCCTACGGGGAGTTATTCGTATTACAGTTACAGAACCGTTAATCATTAAATATTAGTCACTAATCATTACGCCTTTATTATAGCACAAAGTTTCTGATTTGTCAAGAGTTTATTTGTGTGTAATCGTAAATAATTTGTGAGCATCAGATTTATTTTGTGATTTTCTAAGTATCCATGATATGAGTTTACGCATCTCTTAATTTACGAAACGTTAATAATAAATACTTGCGCAGTTCACAAAATTGTGGTATAATACTTTTTACAAAAGGAGGTATACGTTTATGCCTAATAAATTTGACGATTTTATCCAAACAGTTGGAGAGACTGCGGAACGCATTGCAGGCTCAGCGGTGCAGTTTGCCAAATTCGCGGGGGAGAAAGCCTCCTACGCCGCGAAGATTGCCAAGATTCACGCAGAGATACTGGGAGAGAAAGAAAACGTCCGTAAGGCGTATGCTGAAATCGGTAAGTCATACGTGGAGAAATTCGGCGACGCTCCGCACGAGGGGATGGTAGATTCCGTGATGAATGTTTCTGCGGCGCTGGCACGTATCACGGAACTTAAAGAGATGCTCGCCGAATTGAAAACTACGGAAAGCGAAGACTTTGACGATGCCGATTTTGAAAACACAGACGATGACGCGGAGGATGCGGATTAATGAAAGTAATTCTGCTTGCCGACGTTAAGGGTCAGGGCAAAAAGGGTGAGGCGGCTAATGTTTCGGACGGTTACGCTCGTAACTACTTGCTGCCGCATAAGCTTGCGGTGGCGGCTACGGATGAGAACCTGCGCGAGCTTAAACAGCGCGAGAAAGCCAATGCCGAACGCGAAGCTAAGGAAAAAGCTGCGGCTCAGGAGACCGCAAAGCGCCTGGAAAGCCTTGTAGTGAAGGTTTCGGCGCGCGCAGGAGACAACGGCAAGCTGTTCGGCAGCATTACCAGTCAGGAGATTGCGGACGCGCTGAAAGAACAGCACGGAATTGAGATTGAAAAGAACCGTATCGTACAGACGGAGCCTATCAAAGCGTTCGGTACTTATGAGGTCAAATGCAAGTTCGGCTATGAAGTCAGCGGAACACTGCATCTTATCGTAGCGGAGAAAGCTTAGGTAAGCGGAAGCTATATGGATCCGATTTCTAACCTGTCAATGCCGCGTGATCTAACGGCGGAACAAGCCGTAATCGGCTCGATACTTCTTCAAGGGTCGAGCGCCGGCGAAGCCTTAGAAATATTGCATCCGGAGGACTTTTACAGCGACACGAACCGTGAAATATTCAGCGTCATTCAGGCGATGTTCAGTTACGGAAAGCCTATTGACGCGGTTACGCTGTTAGATGAAGTCAGGAAAGCCGGAACGGTCAAAGCGAATACTGAGGATTATTTCCGTCAGTTGCTGACAGTTACACCGACTTGGCGTAACATCGCGCACTATGCAGAAATCGTGCGTGATAAGGCGCGTCTGCGCCGTATAGCGGAGACTGCCGGTGAGATAACAAGCAAGATATCGGACGGCGGAGTTGACGCGGCAGAGATGTTGGAGTTCGCCGAGCGCAAGGTGTACTCGTTGCGGCAGGGCAGAGGCTCTGACGGACTTGTGCCGGTGGGCGACGTTATACTCAACCTGTGGGATCAACTTCGGGAAATGGCGGAGTCCGGTGCTACACTGTCCGGGCTGTCCACCGGAATGCAGCGGTTAGACAACATCACGATGGGGCTGAACAAATCAGACCTTATTCTTCTGGCGTCACGACCGGGCGTCGGCAAGACAAGTCTTGCACTTAATATCGCGCTTAACGCCGCGAAAAAAGACCAGGAAAAGACCGTTGCGTACTTTTCGCTTGAAATGAGCTGCGAACAGATAGTCGCGCGAATGCTTAGCGAGGAAGCATTTATAGACGGCAAGAAACTAATTACGGGCAGACTGAACGCAGACGACTGGCGGAAGCTCGGGCAAGCGGCGAACGTGTTGTCTTCAACGAAACTAATGGTCAATGACAACAGTATGATAAGCGTAATGGAAATCAACGCGCTGTGCCGCAGGATAGATGACTTGGGATTAGTACTAATTGACTATTTACAGCTTATGAACACTAATGCCAAGTCGGAGAACCGCTTGCAGGCTGTAAGCGAAATGTCCCGCCAGATGAAGCTTATGGCAATGGAGCTAAAAGTTCCGGTAATATGTCTGTGTCAGCTTAGTCGCGCCAGCGTTCAGCGGGAGAATAAGCGTCCCGTTCTGTCCGATTTGCGTGAAAGCGGCAGTTTGGAACAGGACGCGGACATTGTGCTTGGACTGTACCGTGAGGACGCATTCAAGCAGGACAGCGCGGAACATAACTCCGGAGAACTAATAGTGCTGAAAAACCGTCATGGCGAAACCGGAACGGTCAAGCTGCAGTGGATGCCCGAATATACTACATATGTAGAAGTAGATGACAGATACTAATGGTTGCAGATGGCGTCAATAAATGCCATCTGCATTTATAAATTAGATAGCTATGCGCAAAAATGTGTTATACATATCATAATGCGATAGTTAAATCCTAAAAAATAATTAAAAATGATTAAAAAAACTCTTGACAAACTAATGATCGTTAAGTATAATGAGTCAAACTAACGAACGTTAGTTATTTTGGTGTTGATTTGAAATATTAAGTGAAAACTATTAGCCTTCAACACTATAAATTAGTACATAAAATACAATATACACGAATTATAATTATGAAAGTGAGAAGAGGTAATGACGAATATTCTGCATGGTAACAAAAGATCAAGTGAGCTTGAACTTGGAGTTGAGCAGACGGTGTCAATGATGCTGCGTGAAATCGGCGTCCCTCCGCATATAAAGGGTTATCAGTTTTTAAGGGAGGCGATCATTGAAGTGGTCAATACTCCTAACCTGATGATCGGGGTGACGAAGTCATTGTACCCAATCATTGCCGGGCGGCACTCCACTTCAGCAAACTCCGTAGAACGCGGTATCAGCCGCGCAATAGAGGTGGCGTGGGAAAGAGGCGACCCTGTGACGCTTCAACGATACTTCAACTATAACATATCGGCGTCCGGCGATAAACCTACAAGCAAAGAGTTTATTGCGGTCATTGCTGATATAATTACTGTAGATATGTAAGCTAAAGGTGTATATCAAAAATGCAGGAGCAAACACAGTTCGCTTCTGCATTTTTATTTATAGCTTTAGGATTTCAATTTACTGCGGTAGTAAGATACTTGATAAATGTGTTTGGATTAGTTGCCGTTCTGAATCGTTATTTTCTCACGGCAATCATCAGCGCGGCAATGTCGCTGGGGCTTACGCCGCTGATTCGTGCTACTTGACCGAAGCTTATCGGGCGGAGCTTACTAAGCTTTTGCCTTGCCTCTAAACGGAGCGTAGTCATTGCGTTATAATCTATATCCTCCGGCAAAAGACGGTTTTCAAGCCTTGTAAATTCCTCCGCCTCACGTTGCTGACGGCTAATATATCCGGCATATTTAATAATCGTTTCTACCTCTTCTATAACGTCTGCGGATAACTCAGGGCGTTCTGTGTCAAGCTCCGCCAGAGAAGCATAGTCGTACTCCGGACGGCGCAGAAGCGACGCAAGGCTCGTACCCGGAGGTACGTGTGTGCGTTCCAAGCGTTCAGCTTCGCCGTCAATAGCGGCAAGTTTCTTCCGCGTTTGTTCTTTTACGATTTCGGCGGCAATTCCCTTTTCACGCAAACGCCGGTCTGCGTTATTTCCGCGGTGAAGCAGACGGAACTCGTCACGGCTGGTCATCATACGGTACGGCTCATTTGTACCTTTCGTCACAAGATCGTCGATCAGTACACCAATATAGCCGTCGCTTCGCTGCAATATCAGAGGCGGCTTTCTAAGCAGCTTCAGCGCGGCATTCGCCCCGGCAAGGAATCCTTGCACGGCAGCTTCCTCATATCCGCTGGAACCGCAAAACTGTCCAGCACCGTACAATCCCGGACATAGCTTACTTTCCAACGTCAGGGTAAATTCCGTGGGATCAATGCAGTCATATTCTATTGCATATGCCGGACGCGTGATTTCCGCATGCTCCAATCCTATTACAGAACGCAATGCGGCAATTTGAACGTCCTCCGGCATTGAACTTGAAAAGCCCTGTACATACATTTCCTCCGTATTCATCCCAAGCGGCTCAATGAACAGCTGATGCCGCGCCTTATCAGCGAACCGCACTACTTTATCTTCTATGCTGGGACAGTACCGCGGACCTATTCCTTCTATCGCGCCGCTATACAGAGGGCTTCTATGCAGGTTGCTCCTCAGAATTTCGTGCGTCTCTGCTGTCGTGTACGTCAGCCAGCACACGGCGCGGTTTTCCGGCGGAGTTTCCGTCTCGAATGAAAACCGCAATCCGTCGTCGTCCCCGCGCTGAATCTCCATCTTACTGAAGTCAACGCTTCGGGCGTTTATCCTCGGCGGAGTACCTGTCTTGAACCTGCGTAAACTGTGTCCGAAAGCCAATATGCTGTCACTAAGCCCTATTGCGGCTTGCAGACCGTCAGGACCGCTTATGCGTGCATGTTCCCCGATTATCGTCTTTCCGTTCAAATATGTACCTGACGCAATTACTGCGGCTTTACATTGCCATTTTGTCCCAGTTGCCGTAATAAGCGTAAACCCTCCGTCCGGCAGCGCTTCAAGGCTTACAATTTCCGCCTGAACAAGCAACAGGTTCGGCTCAAGTTCTAACATATGTTTTATTACTTCGCGATAGCGGTTTCTGTCCGCCTGAGCGCGCAGGCTTCTCACCGCCGGACCTTTAGCGCGGTTTAGCAGGCGATACTGTATACACGCCTTATCTGCGGCTTTGCCCATCTCTCCGCCAAGCGCGTCAAGCTCGCGTACAAGCTGACCCTTTGCCGTACCACCGATTGCGGGATTGCACGGCATATTGCCTACCGCGTCAAGGTTAACGCTAAAGCACACGACGGATACTCCAAGCCTTGCCGCCGCAAGAGCCGCTTCCGTACCTGCGTGTCCGGCTCCTATTACCGCAACATCCACTGTGTTTGTCATTATATTTCCTAATAAATTATCGTCATTTTTCATCATCGCGGTTAAAACCCCTTGAAAGCTAACCGTTACACAAGCTCAATACAATGGCGGATACACTTCTCCGCGCATTTGCCGCAACCGGTACACTTGGTATAGTCAATCACCGCAAGATTATCAACTACCGTGATAGCCTGATTCGGACAGGCACGGGCACAACTGCCATCACCGAGACAACCGAGCTCGCATAGCTTCCGCACTACCGCTCCCTTACTGCGGCTTGAACAGCCGACAAGTGGCTTTGACCCGTAGTCCACCATCGTAATCAGGCGCTTAGGGCATGCGCTTACACATTTAGTACATCCTTTACAGAGGTCGCGGTCAACACGCGCGGCGCCGGACTCCACCGTAACCGCGCCGTAGGGACATGTTCTTGCACAGCTTCCAAGTCCGATACAGCCGAACCGGCATTCAAGCGGACCGCCGCCGATAGAGTTCAGCGCGGAGAAGCAATCATCTAACCCAATGTAGTCATATTTACGTCCTCCAGTCGCGGAACCTATACACCGAACGTAGCCAACGATTCGTTTGACCTCGCCGGCGGCAATACCCATAATCTCCGCGACATCCTGAGCGACGTCCGCACCGCCGACCGTACAGCGGTTGACCTCCGCCGCGCCGTCTGTAACAGCGTGCGCATACGCGGCGCAACCCTGAAACCCGCAGCCGCCGCAGTTTGCTCCGGGCAGGACTTTGATTATCTCCTCCTCGCGTTCGTCAACCTGAACGGCAAACTTCTTAGACGCGGCGGAAAGCGCTCCGCCGAAGACGGCTCCAAGCCCTCCGATAACGAGTACCACTGCAAGTATTGTTAAAACTACGCTTCCTGTCATTATAAAACCTCTGAATCAGATTATTTTCAGCCCGCTGAATCCCATAAACGCCAAACTAAGCAATCCCGCGCTGACAAGCGCAATAGGGAAACCCTCAAACGCTTTGGGAGTATCGGCAGTAAGTTCTAAACGCTCGCGTATCCCGGAAAAAATGAATATCGCGACAAGAAACCCTAATCCTCCTGTAATGCCGTAAATAACGCTCTCTAACAGGTTATAACCGTTCTGCTGGTTTAGAAGCGCAACTCCGAGTACCGCACAGTTAGTAGTAATCAGCGGCAGGTATATGCCAAGCGAAAGATAAAGTCCGGGCATAGCTTTACGCAGGAACATCTCAATAAACTGCACCAGCGAAGATATAACGAGAATATAAACTACCGTTCGCGCAAACTCCAATCCGAGCGGAACGAGAAGCGCCGCCTCTATGATCCAGCATACAAGCGAAGCTACGCCCATAACAAACGTAACCGCAAGCCCCATTCCTACTGCTGTCTCCTGCGATTTGCTTACGCCAAGAAACGGACAAATTCCAAGAAATTTTACGAGTATGAAGTTCTCAATGAGTATCGCGCCAAGCGCGAGGGAAATTATAGATGTAAAGCTCATATATTCTAAACCTCAAAATTTTCAGACTTGAATTTAGTATAATAACGACCGGAAACCGCTGTGAATTTCAGTACGATAAAATCTCCGCCGTCCGCACCGCCTGTGTAGTATACTGAAAACTCATCGCGCCACAATCCGCGCTTGACGTCAATGTCGTCAATAACTTCCATTGTTCCAAGCAACTGCACTCCGCGCGCGCCGAACCGCTTGTCAAAGAAGTATATGCAGGCTTTGGGATTTTCCCGGTATTGTACAACGCGCATAGAAGGGCTGTTTGTATGCCAGTAAAAAGTTCTTATCCCCTCGCGTTTGGCTGGCGCGCCCATCGCCTTAACGTTAGGAAATCCGTTCGCGTCAACCGAAGCAATCAACGCCGTACTTTGATGGTCTATCAAATTTCCTATCGTTTGTGCAGGATCGCGCATCATTTCTTCGTCCTCCATTGTACAAGGGCGATAAGGCATCCAAGCGTAATAAATCCGCCGAACGGCAAAATCATCATCATTGCCGGAAACTGCTGCGGGATAATGCGTACGCCGTCTCCGATAATTCCGCCGCCGAACGTTCCGCTGCCGAGAAGCTCCCTTATAACACACATTGCAGCGAGTACAAGCGTATAACCGATACCCTGAGCCGCTCCGTCAGCGGCTGAACGCAGAACACCGTTCTTGCTTGCGAACGCTTCAGCGCGCCCGAGTATTATACAGTTGACGACTATCAGCGGGATAAACACGCCTAACGAATCGTTCAGTGCGGGCAGAAACGCTTTCAGCAGCATTTCCACGATCGTTACAAAACCGGCTATCACCACGACAAAACAGGCGATGCGTATCTTATTCGGAATTATCTTGCGCAGTAAACTTATAACGATATTGGAGCAGGTCAAAATGACTGTTACGCTTACGCCCATTCCCAAGCCGTTGAACAGCGTGGTAGTAATTGCCATAGTAGAGCAAAGTCCCAGAAGTTGAACGAGTACGGGATTTTGAATTAAAAGTCCGTTCTTGAAAATTTTCTTCATTTCGTTTGCCCCTCCGACGCCGCAATTTGCTCCTTAGTTGCAGGAAGCGCACCGGTAATATCCTCAACATCGGTAATTAGTGCTATTGCCGTGTTTACTCCGCTTACAACCGCTCGGGATGTGATAGTCGCGCCGGTAAGCGCGTCAATGTTTCCGCCGTTCTTAATCAGTTCGCTGTGACGGTTGCCTATAAATTGCGACAACCATTCGGCGTTCTGCGCTTCCGCGCCGAGTTCCGGTGTTTCGGAGTGGCTTACAACTGCAACACCGGATATTGTAAGATATTCGTCTTGGTTGTTCTCATCAGCGTTGATACCGACCATCAGCGTAACAGCGCCGTTGAAGCCGTTTGGCGCAACTTCGGCAACATAGCCGCCGTCGGCTCGGTAAAGGCGTTTGACCATCGGATATTTTGTGTAATCAAACTCCATTTCTTCATAGGAAGAAGAGGTGAACACTTCACGCATTGCGGCTTCGGACTTTTCTCGGAGGTTATCGGCTATAGGTTTCTCCGTTGCGGAGTTAACCGCGCCGAGCGCGAGCGCCGTAACCGCGCAAATCAGCGTGAGTACTATGACCATACGGTTCTTATTAAGGTTTGAAAGTAT
>JAITQY010000021.1 GCA_031288675.1 Oscillospiraceae bacterium
GCTATTCACAAATTATTTACGATTGCACGCAAATAAACTCTTGACAAATCAGAAACTTTATGCTATAATACTTGCATAATGATTAATGACTAATATTTAATGATTAACGCCAATCATAATTGCGAGCACACCCGTTCCCCTCGTCTACTGTCTACTCACGACTATGGACTCCCGACTATCTCGCATTGCTCGCCCGCCGTTACCCTCGTCCCCTAATTCCTACTACCTACCGCCTATCTCCTACATTGACTACCGACTACCACGCATTTCCCCCGTCCTAATTTTCAATTTGCAATTCCACCGCGTCCCCCGTCCACTCTCGACTGCCGACTATGGACTGTCTACTAACTTAATGAAAGCAGGGCTAAAACTATGGGTTCATTACCCGGAAGACTATTCGCGCACAGAGGCAAGACGTGGTACTTGGCGTTCTTGATCGTTGTTATCGTCACGTGGGCGCTCGGAAGCTTCGGCGGAATTGAGTACGGCGCGTACCGCAAGCAAACGCCGGAGTCTGTAAAGACTGCCGCGCTTACGTCGGGTTCATATGTCACGGTTCCGTGGGACACCGTACTTGCGGAGTTTGCGCGGTACGGCGACGAAAGCTCCGGATATTCCGAGCTTAGTTACGTAGCCGTTCAAGCGGGTAATAATGATACCGGCTCAATTATCTCCGTAAAACTTAACCGCAGTCAGCGTGAGAAATTCGATGCGGAACGCGGTTTCGTTACAGGAACTCTTTTGCCGTCTGATCCGGAGATTACACAGCTTCTGCGCGACTGGGCAGCGGATAATTTTCAGGGCAGGGACGAGGCATTTATCAACGCTCACACACCGGAGCTTACTCTATACATCGGATATATGGGAAGTCAGCCTAAGCGGCTCGGGATGATAATTTGGGCGGTGTTTTGGTTATTTTCCGCAGCGACGGCAATATTAGTTATACGTATCCTTTTGCTTAACTTCAAAATGTACGATTATGCCGATTATCCGGATGGCAGAGATTTCGGAAAACAGCTGCATATTGCGAAGCAGAACGTTTGGATTTTTCCGCCGTTTAATGAGTTTATGATTAGCCGAAACGCGATTACAAGCGTCGTCCCGCGCAACAAACGTCTTGAGGGCGGTAAGCTAAGCTGGAGCGTTGCGTTCGTTACAAAACAGAAAGTGTACTTGGCTAAAGTAGGTACTCAGGAAATGGCTCAGGCGGCTGTGGACTATTACAAGGCGACCGTGCGTAAGCAAGGCGCGAAACGCAAACGTGATTTGGAGGACTTAGATAAATGAAGCAGGAGTTTTACATTACAGCCGGTAAGGTACTCGCAAAGCTGAAAGAGCTTGGCGCGGACGGGGCTGACATCTCCGTTTCGCGCGGAAAAATAGACGAGCTGAACGTAGACGCGGGGGAATTTTCGCTTGCGCGCACGACGATTAGTAATTCACTTAGCATTCGTGCGCTTGTCGGCAATCGCAAAGGCGAATCCTACGTGAACCGTTACGATGACGACGCTATTGCTCAGGCGGCGGAAGAAGCAATCGCGGCGGCTAATAACAGCGATTCGGACGAAGCGGAGGACGTCGGCGAAAACATAGGGGAACACACGTTTGATACCGGGTGGACGGAATCTGATCTTGGCGTTATGTACGATAGAATGCACGAATTTATCGGCGCATGCAAATCGGAGTATCCTAAAGCGGAAATACTGCAATTCATTGTACGCGGACGTACAGGCGACAGCCTGTTCGCAAACACAAACGGAACGCGTGTATACCAGCACGGAGGATACTACAGTGTAAGCATAGGTGTTTCCGGACACAACGGAGATAAAACCTCGTCAATGCAGTACTACGGATTCTCGGCAGAGGAACTCGCTAAGCCGTTTATGGACAATGCGGAGGTTCGCCGGTTATGCAAAGAAATTGAGGAGCAAATCGACACAGTTCCTGTCGCCGGCAAATTTGTGGGTGATATACTTGTTTCTCCGGATTGCGTTGCGGAGTTCATTGACAGCGTACTGGCAAGTTCCGTTTACGGCGGCTCACTTTATACCGGAAGCAGTCCGTGGAAAGATAAGCTCGGTCAGCAGGTCGCGGATACGTGCCTGACTGTGGAGTTCGACCCGTTTGACGACCGGTTTGTAAAAGGCAGTGAACTTACAAGTGACGGTCACCTTGCTGCAAAACATACGGTAATTGAGAATGGCATATTGAAGAACTTCATGTGCAGCCGTTACAGCGCAAACAAGACAGGTCATAAGCGTGCCGGAAACTACGGCGTTAACTGTATTATTGCCGCAGGCGGCAAGAGTTTTGATGAGCTTGTAGCGGGTATTGATAACGGTCTTGTGTTGAACCGCTTCAGCGGCGGCAATCCGGCGTCTAACGGTGATTTCTCCGGAGTAGCGAAGAACAGCTTTTTAATTAAAAAAGGCAAAATCGCCGGTGCGGTCAGTGAGACAATGGTAAGCGGCAACCTGCACGATATGATTAACAGCATAGGCGGGATTGGGAACGAGCAAATTCTTGACGGAAGTATCGCCGTTCCGTGGATGGTGTTCAAAGGCGTGACTATCAGCGGAAAGTAGTTAAACTATGGCTGTACTGTAAACAATCTGATAACGATTACGGACAGCGTTGACAAAGCGCTCACCAAAATGTTATAATAAATCAATATGGAGGATCTGACAATGAATAACACAAATGATACGGCTGTCGTTAATGCCGTGCCGAACACTGCGGCGGAGCTTACTGAGGCGGAACGTCAGCGCGTTACGGAACTCGCCGCGTCGGTCAACCTGAACGACACCAATGCGGTGATTCAGTTCGGCGTTCCGGCTCAGCAGAATATATCGGAGTTTTCTGAAGCGGCTCTTAACAGCGTGCGTAGCAAGGATATGGGTGAGGTCGGCAATTCCCTTGCAAATCTTGTCGGCGAGCTGAAGGGGCTTGACATTGAGGACGCACAGAAGAAGAGTCTGTTCCGATCCGCGGCGGCTAAAATGACTGCGCTCAAGAACCGTTACAGCAAGGTGGAGACCAACGTCACCGCTATCACAGATAAACTTGAAGAACACAGCCTTACTCTTCAAAAGGACGTTGCTACTCTCGACATTATGTACGTGAAGAACCTTGATTATTTCAAAGAGCTATCGCTGTACATCATCGCGGGCAAGGAGCGTCTGCAAGCCGCTAAAGAAAAGGAACTTCCTGCGCTTCAGGATAAGGCTGCCCAATCCGGACTTCCGGAAGATGCTCAGGCGGCTAACGATTTTGCCAATCAAGTTAACCGCTTTGAGAAAAAACTTCACGATTTGGAGCTTACACGCACAATTTCTATCCAAATGGCGCCGCAAATACGTATGATCCAAAACAATGAAACCGCGCTTATTGAGAAAATTCAGACTTCGCTTATCAACACGATTCCGTTGTGGAGAAGTCAGATGGTTCTTGCGCTTGGCATTGCTAACGCCGAGCAGGCTCTTAACGCCCAGCGCAGCGTTACTAACTACACCAATGAACTTCTCCGCAAAAACGCTGAGACCCTTAAAACCGCGACAATAGGCGTAGCTGCGGAGTCTGAGCGCGGTATCGTTGACCTTGAAACACTTAAATTCACTAACAACCAATTGATTTCCACGCTTGACGAGGTACGTCAGATTCAGGCGGCGGGCAGCGTAAAACGTCAGGAAGCGGAAGTTGAACTGCGCCGAGTCGAAAGCGAGCTTAAAGCTAAATTATTGGAGTTCGGAAAATGAAATTTATAAAATCACGGGGATTTGCAATTATAGTTCTTGCGGTAGTGATTATCGCCGTGCTTATCACGGGATACCGGCTTCGCGCCAACAATGCGCGTCCTGCGCCGTCAGACGTTGCGCCGATAAACTATACCGCCGTATATGACAACGGTAACTTGTTGTCTAAATCTGCGGAGCAATCTGTTATCGCGGCTAATGAAGTTCTGTACGCGCAAAACGGAAGGCAAATCATTATCGTAACGGACAAGAAACTACCTAACGGTTATGCGGACAGCGAAGTTTATTCGCGCGATTTGTTTGATGAACTTAGCGTCAACGGCATATTGCTCTACTTTACCGACCGTTCTGATAATCGCGTATATTTGTCGTACAGTAACGGCGTAGGAATGAGCGAGTACAAAGCTGAATCTCTGTTAGAGGATTACTTCTATCGCGATTATTACTATAAGGATTATAACAGCGCGGTTACTAATATTCTGCCCGCGCTGAATAATGCGCTGCGAAGCAATTCGGGAAGCGGATATACTAATACTGCCGGGTTCTCTTTTGTGCCGGCGTGGTGGGTTGCTTTGATTGTGATTTTTGTTATTCTGCTTTTATTTGTCTTGATTTTCGCGGCAATCGCGACCGGCAGACGTAACGCGTATGTTCGCGGCCCAAGATATATCCGTACCGATCCGTTCCCGAGCTGGTACTGGTTTCTGCCGGGATTTTATGCCGGCAGCCGTTACCGTACGCCGAGAGGCTATCGTCCTCCGCCCCCTCCGCCACCGCCGGGCAATAGAAACGGAGCATCTTGGGGCGGAGCAGGATGTCCGGGCGGATTCTCAAGCGGCTCGTCACGACCGTCTCGCCCAAGCAGTTTCGGAGGCGGAGCGGGTCGTACCGGAGGTTTCAGCGGCGGCGGGGGTCGCAGTAGCGGCGGAGGAGGCGGACGTTCGGGCGGCTTCGGCGGCGGCGGTGGCCGCAAATAATCTCCGTTTTTTAAGCACTATCTATTAACTTATTACTCTTTTGGTGGTTTATGAAAACGATCGGCATTGATATTGGTTCTACGACCGTAAAGGTAGTAGTATCAGATGAAAACGCGAATATTCTATACCGCAGTTATGAGCGTCATTTCAGCGAGACGCGTGAGCGTACGCTTCAGTCGCTTAATGCGGCGTTAGAGGCATTGCCGGAGCTTTCTGCCGCGCGCGTTAAAGTTGCTGTTACAGGCTCCGCAGGGCTTGGCGTTGCTAAGGCGGCGGGACTGCCGTTCGTTCAGGAGGTTTACGCTACCGCCGCCGCAGTGAACCGTTTCTACCCTAACGCAGACGCGGTAATTGAGCTTGGCGGCGAGGACGCTAAAATAATATTCTTCGGCGGCGCGCTTGAAGAGCGTATGAACGGCAGCTGTGCCGGCGGTACGGGCGCGTTTATTGACCAAATGGCTACTCTTATGGATATTACCGTTACCGATCTTGACGAGCTTTCTCAAAGCTATGAGAAGATTTATCCTATCGCTTCCCGTTGCGGAGTATTCGCTAAGAGCGATATTCAGCCAATCCTCAATCAAGGCGGACGCAAAGAGGACGTCGCGGTGTCTATTTATCAGGCAGTTGTAGATCAAACCGTTGGAGGCTTGGCGCAGGGCAGGGAACTGACCGGAACTATCGTATTCCTCGGAGGTCCGCTGACGTTCCTGCACGGACTGCGCACACGCTTTACTGAAACGCTTGACTTAACGCCTGAAGAAGCCGTATTCCCTGAAAATGCCGAAGTCTTTGCGGCGCTCGGCGCGGCTCTACGCGCAACCGAAGAACTGGATTTTTCCGATATACTTACAAAATTACAGAACAGCGCCGGTGGCCATAGCTCATCCGATACGCTTCCGCCGCTATTTTCATCTGAGAACGAATATAATGAATTTTCCTTGCGGCACTCTAAAGCGAACATAGGGACGCAAGACTTATCCGAATATACCGGGGAAGCTTTTCTCGGCGTAGACGCGGGAAGTACGACGACGAAAGCGGCTCTGATTACTCCGCAAGGGAAATTACTTTACCAGTACTACGCAGAAAACAAGGGCAATCCGGTAAGCGTAATTATCGGTGTTCTTACCGAACTGTACGCTCTAATCGGCGACCGTGTAAAGATAGCCGGCTCCGCTGTTACAGGCTACGGAGAGGACTTGATAAAAAGCGCTTTCAAATTTGATTGGGGCATTGTAGAAACCGTTGCGCACCTAACGGCGGCAAAGAAATTTCAGCCGAACGTAGATTTTCTTATCGACATCGGCGGTCAGGATATGAAATGTTTCAAAATCCGTGACGGCGCGGTTGACGGAATCCTTCTAAACGAAGCTTGTTCCAGCGGTTGCGGAAGTTTTATCAGCTCTTTTGCTAAAGTGCTTGGATATGACATTGCGGAGTTTGCCAAGCTCGGACTTTTCGACCCTGCTCCGGCGGATTTAGGTTCGCGGTGTACGGTATTTATGAACAGCAGCGTTAAACAGGCGCAGAAAGACGGTGCAAGCGTAAGATCCATATCGGCGGGACTTAGCATCTCGGTTGTCAAAAATGCTATTTATAAGGTGATTCGAGCGGCTAATGCCGATGAGCTTGGACATAATATAGTCGTTCAGGGCGGAACGTTCCTCAATGACGCGGTGCTTCGCGGATTTGAAACCGAAATCGGTCGTGACGTTACGCGTCCAGTTATTGCCGGACTTATGGGCGCATACGGGGCGGCGCTCTATGCGGCTGAGAATCGCGGTGCGCTACACAATGATGTTTCTGATATGATTACGCCAACAGAGCTTGCGGAGTTTTCTCATATCTCTAAACCATCAGTATGTAAGGGTTGCACTAACAAGTGTGCTCTGACAATCAACACATTCGGTGACGGACGTAAGTTTATCAGCGGTAACCGGTGCAGTAAACCGGTTAAGGGCGAGAAGAGCGTACTTCCTAATATGTTTGCTTGGAAACTAAAAAGGCTTCTTCAGCCGGGTTCGGAGGAATGCAAATCAGTCGCGGCACGCGGTAAGATTGGGTTGCCGTTCGGACTTAATATGTTAGAAAATCTTCCGTTTTGGCGGGAATTTTTCGGGTTGCTTGGGTTTGAGGTGATCGTATCTCCGCCGTCAAGCCGCGACCTTTACCGTGACGGTCAAAAGACGATTCCAAGCGATACCGTTTGTTATCCCGCGAAGCTCCTGCACGGTCATATAGAGTGGCTTGTCCGTGAGCTTGGAGATAACGCGGTTATATTTTACCCTTGCAGCGCTTATAACTTTGACGAGGGTCGCGGTGACAACTACTATAACTGTCCTGTGGTTGCCTACTATCCGGAGTTACTGAGGGCTAATATGCCGGCTCTGCGCAGTGTGAAATTTCTGACGCCGTATGCCGGTCTGCATCGTCCTAAAGACCTTTCTAAGCGGCTTGGCGCGCTTATGCGGCAGGAGTTTAACATCCCGGAGCGTGAAACCGTTTCTGCCGTAAAAAGTGCCTTTGCGGCGTATGAACATTACCGCCGTGACATTATAGATGAGGGGAAACGCTGTATCGCGGAAGCCCGCGCTGATAATATCCCGATAATTGTGCTGGCGGGTCGTCCGTACCACGTTGATCCGGAGATTTGTCACGGTATTGACGAACTGGTTACTTCGCTTGGTTTTGCTGTCATTACGGAGGACGCGATTGCGGACTTTGCGGGCGGAAAGCAGACGCGCAGTGTACTGAACCAGTGGACGTTTCAGGCGCGGATGTATGACGCGGCGCGGTACGCAGCCGCTCAGCCTGATATGGAGTTCGTTCAGCTCGTTAGCTTCGGCTGCGGCACGGACGCGATTACTACGGACGAACTTCGTGACATTATGGCGGCTCACGGACGCTTATTCACGAGCGTAAAAATTGATGAGATAACAAATCTCGGCGCGGTGAAGATTCGCCTGCGAAGTCTCATTGCGGCAAGAAATTCAAGGATATTAGAAAGCGGAGCGGAAGCATATGCGGCTTAGTACTGTTAAGGAATTAAACGCGAATCCGGCTGGCCTAACTTCGGTTGAGCTTCGCGGTTGGGTGCGTTCGCTGCGCGATATGAAGAATTTCGGTTTTATTGAACTTAACGACGGCAGCGCGTTCGGAAATGCGCAGATTGTTTTTGATAGCGCGCTTGTCAATTATAGCGACGTTGCGGCATTAAATATAGGAAGCTCAGTTATAGTTTGCGGCGATGTTGTCCTCACTCCGGAGGGTAAGCAGCCATACGAAATCAAAGCTGCTGAAATCCTTATAGAGGGTGAAAGCCGCCCTGATTATCCTTTGCAAAAGAAGCGCCATACCACGGAATATCTGCGCACTATAGCTCATCTGCGTCCGCGCACAAATCTTTTTAACGCGGTATTCCGTATCCGCAGCGCTGCGGGCTTTGCCCTGCACAGGTTCTTTAACGAACGCGGATTTATTATGCTTCACGCCCCGATAATTACAAAAAGTGATGCGGAGGGTGTGGGGCAGATGTTCCGCGTTTGCGTTGACGGTACGCAGGACGAATTCTTTGGCGGCAAGTCCGCGCTAACCGTAAGCGGTCAGCTTGAGGCGGAAACATTTGCTTTAGCGTTCGGCAAAACATACACTTTCGGACCGACGTTCCGTGCGGAAAACAGCAATACTCCGCGCCACGCGGCAGAATTTTGGATGTTAGAGCCTGAAATCGCTTTTGCGGATTTAACCGCCGATATGGAACTCGCGGAGGAGATGCTTAAATATGTTATCGGCGGTATATTACGCGAATGTCCTGATGAAATGAGCTTCCTTAACAGCTTTGTTGACACAGATTTGCTCAACCGTCTGACAGGAGTTGTAAACGCCTCGTTCGCGGTATGTGAATATACCGACGCGGTTGAAATTCTGCAAAACAGCGGCAAAGATTTCAAATATCCGGTCAAATGGGGCGCGGATTTACAGACGGAACACGAACGGTATCTTACCGATGAGTATTTTAAGCGTCCGGCATTCGTAGTAAATTACCCCAAGGAAATCAAAGCGTTTTATATGCGCCTTAATGATGACGGACGAACGGTTGCCGCAATGGATTTATTAGCGCCGGGAATTGGGGAGATTATCGGCGGCAGCCAGCGCGAGGAGCGCATTGAAATTTTAGAAGCGCGTATGGACGAACTTGGGATGGATAAGGAGGCATACTGGTGGTATCTTGACCTCCGCCGTTACGGCGGTACGCGCCATGCCGGATTCGGACTTGGGTTTGAACGTTTGCTGATGTATCTTACAGGAGTTTCTAACATTCGTGATGTACTTCCGTATCCGAGAGTAGCCGGTTCGGCAGAGTTTTGAATTTTAGTATAAAAGTGTAAATCAACAATCCCTGCAAAAGGAGGACTATATAATGCATGGCAAAGTCAAGGTTTGGTTAGCCAACGATGACCGCGGGTTCCTCGGACCCGGCGCGCTGAAATTGCTTAAACTTACCGACGAGAAGATGTCGCTTAAAGCGGCGTGTACGGAAATGCGCCTCAGCTATAGTAAGGGTTGGAAAATCATCAGCAACATTGAGCGTGAGATGGACTGTGCGATACTTACGCGCCAGCAGGGCGGACGCTATGGCGGTGGATGCTCACTGACCGATGCGGGCAGGGAATTAACGCGTAAGTATGAGGAACTATCCGAACGCGTTAATGAAATTACAAAAGAGCTTTATAAAAAAGTGTTCGGTGAAAGCTAATTCCAAGCTAAAAATATTTCTAAAAATTGAAAAAATTCTTTACAATTTGATTACAGTGTGATATAGTATATTAAAATCAGAGTAATCAGAAGATTTGCGCATGTAAAAATGTTTATGCTGATTCGTTTTTTGAATTATAATTTGAATTATGTAAACAATAAATAGGCAATTATTATTGCGAATGTTTACAAATTTATTGACGAGGAACTTATCGTGAAACAATACGATATTATAGGCGGAGAAAAACTTACCGGCGAGGTTGACATCAGCGGTACTAAAAATGCGGCGGTTGCAGTGATTGCGGCGGCTTTACTGGTTGACGGTGTATGCTATATTGATAATATTCCGGAAGTCGGCGATGTTACCACGATTATGGAGATACTATCGGATCTCGGCGTGGTAATTACGCGCGTTGCCCCGAACTCCTACAGCTTTGATTGCCGTGCGATTAAACCGGATTCCGTAGCGCGCGCGGAATTATATGGTAAGTGCAGAGCTTCATATTATGTACTCGGAGCGTTGCTTGGAAGGTTCGGTAAGGTCACTGTTGCGACACCGGGAGGATGTGACTTTGGATACGGTACAAGCGGACGCCCGATAGATCAGCACATAAAGGGGTTTGAAGCGCTTGGCGCGGAAGTGGAACACTCCGGAGGCTGGATTCGCGCAACTAACAACGGCAGCAGGCTTCAGGGCAGCCGAATTTATATGGACGTTGTTTCAGTAGGCGCTACTATCAATACAATTCTCGCTGCAGTTCTTTCAGAGGGTACTACGATTATTGAGAACGCCGCGCTTGAGCCGCACGTCGTTGATCTTGCGAACTTCCTGAACAAAATGGGGGCGGCGGTACGCGGCGCGGGAAGCAGTACGATACGTGTTTACGGCGTTGATAGGCTTATCGGCGGAGATTACAGCATTTTGCCTGACCAAATTGAGGCTGGCACTTATCTGTGTATGGCGGCGGCTACCGGAGGTAGGATTACCGTACGCAATGTAGTGCCGCGCCACTTATACTGTATTACGAGCAAATTAAGCGATATGGGCGTACGCATTGAAGAGAACGGAGATTGTGTTACCTCTTCACTTACGCGCAAACGCCTTAAGAGTACTAACGTAAAGACGGCTCCGTATCCGGGATTTCCGACCGATATGCAGCCGCAGATAACTACGCTTTTATGTACTGCGGAGGGAACCAGTAAGGTGACTGAAGCAGTTTGGGATAATCGCTTCCAGTATTTGGAGCAGCTTCAGAATATGGGCGCTATCGTATCGCAAAGCGGACGTGACGCGGTTGTGGAGGGCAGTATGAATCTTACCGGAGCGCCGATAATTGCAACTGATTTGCGCGCGGGCGCAGCGATGGTGATTGCCGGACTCGCGGCGGAGGGAGTTACCCGTATAAGTGATGTGTGGAAAATTGAGCGCGGATATGAGGACCTTGTTGAAAAGCTTCGCCGGTTAGGCGCAAATATTACGATTCATAACGATATTGAAATCGTTGACATGGCTTCGGATATTATCGGGGCTGATAAAAGGGCAGAGAGCGCGGCATAATGAGGTTCAGGTCTTTCAGCAGCGGCTCCGGGGGAAATTCTGCTTTGGTTTGGCAAAGCGGAACCTACATACTGATTGACGCTGGGATTTCTTTGCGGCGAATCACAAAATCGCTGGAGGAGTGCGGCATTACCCCTGATAGGCTATCTGCCGTTCTCATTACGCATGAACACCGCGACCACATCGGCGGATTGGATATGCTGCATAAACATTATCCTGATGTTCCGCTGTATATGTCTTACGGTACTGCGCGGGCGATTGGCTTGGACAGCGAGGCGTGCGGCTTTGAGGGTACTCTCGAATTCGACGATTTGCTTGTCAGAGCGTTTGAAACATCTCATGATGTCGCGCAGTCATACGGATTTACGCTTACGGACGGCAAACGCAAACTAATGTACGCTACTGATCTTGGAAAGGTTACGTCGGCTGTACGCGATGCCGCCAGTGGGTCGCATATGGCATTTTTGGAGAGCAATCACGACGGGCAGATGCTGCGTTCCGGACCATATCCATATATGCTGAAGCGTCGTGTCGCGGGAGATTACGGACATTTGTCAAATGATGATGCGGCGGACTTTTCCGCATTGCTGGCGGCTTCAGGCGCGGAGCAAATCGCGCTTGCGCACCTTAGTCAGGAAAACAATACCCCGCGAATTGCGCTTGATACGGTGATGTCGCGTTTGAGTGGCTATGGTTACACTGATACTGTTGTTGACGTTGCGCCGCGGTTCGACTTGAGTATAATTTACGAAGTATAAAATAGTTAATAAGTAATGTAAGAAAATACATAGGGCGGAGTTTATCTGCCGT